>JAYTZB010000816.1:0-6846 GCA_043742085.1 Polyangiaceae bacterium | reverse complement strand
GGGGGTCATCATGAACCGCGCTTACGAAGACGAGGAAATGCCGCTGCCGCTGCTCCAGAGCCGGGCGTTGCCTGCGCGTCGCACCGCCCGGATCGAGGCAGAAGACGACATGCCGCTGCGGCGCGATTACCGAGCCCGGCGGTCCGCCGACCGGATGCGACCGGGCACAGCAGGAGCGCTCACCGGCCTCGCCGCGGGCGCTGCCGGTCTCGGCGTCGTCCATGCGATGCACCTGCCCCGCATCTCGGCCGGCATCTCGCGGCTTGGCGATCGGCTCGCGCTTCCCGCCGACGCGGCGGTCCCCCTCGCGTATCTCGCGGCGGCCGTCGGCGGCGCGCTCGTGGGCGCGGCCTTCGCGTCGGTGACCAGGCACCTCCGCCGGTCGTTCACGGCGCTGGTGGTCTGGGCGCTCGTGTTCTTCGTGAGCCTCACGATGCTCGTGCTCGCCACGTCGGCCGCGTACGGCCACGGTCTCGGCGTGTCGATGGCTCCCGCGATCCTCCTCGCTAGCGCGGTCTATGCGTTCGTCGTCTCGTTCCAGCTCCCGCTTCGACGGCGTTCGCCGAAGGCGGCGTCAGTGGACTGATTCGGCCACGGGCATGATCTGATAAAGAGGGCGTCGACGCCATTCGCGTCGCGCCCTCGATGCTCTTCGCCAGCCCGCTCTACGGCGTCTTCCTGTTCGTCACCTACGTGGCGTTCTGGGCGCTGCGCCGTCGATCGATCTTGCGTCCGCTGTTCCTGACCGCGGCGAGCTACCTCTTCTACTTCGTCGGGACCTACGACTCGGCGCTCGAGCAGGAGGTGCCGCTCGGGCCGCTCGGGTGGACGCTCCTCTGCGTCGCCATCATCTTCGTCGGCAGCTCGCTCGACTTCTACGTGGGGCGCATGCTCGGGCGCACCGAGAACGCGCATGCGAGACGCGCGCTCCTCCTCGTTTCGGTCGTCTACTACCTGGGCGTCCTCTCGGTCTTCAAGTACTTCAACTTCGCGGTCGACTCGTTCGCCGCGGTGATGAGCTGGGCCGGCGTCACGGTCTCGCCGACGCACCTCCGCCTCGTGCTTCCCTTCGGGATCTCGTTCTTCACGTTCGAGACGATGAGCTACACGATCGACGTCTATCGTCGCGAGATCCCGCCGGCCAATCGCTACCTCGATTACCTGCTCTTCGTCTGCTTCTTCCCGCACCTCGTCGCCGGGCCCATCGTGCGACCGAAGTCGATGCTCCCGCAGCTCGCAGCCGAGCCGGTCGCCACCGACACGATGAAGGCCGAGGGCCTCTTCCAGATCGCGACGGGCCTCTGCAAGAAGATCGTCATCGGCGACACGCTCGGCATCAACCTGGTCAACCGCGTGTTCGACAATCCCGAGCGCTACTCGTCGCTCGAAGTGCTGGTCGCGGTCTACGCGTATGCGATCAAGATCTACGCGGATTTCTCGGGCTACACCGACGTCGCCATCGGGAGCGCGAAGCTGTTCGGCTACGAGCTGCCGAAGAACTTCGACGCGCCGTACATCTCGCGGAGCCTCCAGGAGTTCTGGCATCGCTGGCACATCTCGCTCTCCTCCTGGCTGCGCGACTACCTCTACATCTCGCTCGGCGGCAACCGTGGCTCGACGTGGCGCACCTACCGCAACTTGATGGCGACGATGGTGCTGGGCGGGCTGTGGCACGGAGCGTCGTGGAACTTCGTGATCTGGGGCGCGCTGCACGGCGGCGCGCTCGCCGTGAACCGCGCCTGGGCCCGACGCCCTCGCAAGCCAGAGCGGGCGCTGCATCCGCGGGCCAAGGACGATCGCGTCGAGGGCGAGCTCACCGTGGGCGCGGTGGTCGCCGTCTTCGCGACCTTCCACTTCGTGTGCTTCGCCTGGATCTTCTTTCGCGCTCCGACCTTCGCGCACGCCACGTTGATGCTCGAGCGCATGGGCAAGCTGACGTTCGACTCCCCGAACCTCGCGCCCAAGGTGCTGGCCATCCTCGCGCTCGGGTTCCTCACCCACTTCATGCCGCGGACGTGGTTCTTCCGGATCCGTAACGCGTTCGTGGAGAGCCCGGCGGTCGTCCAAGGTGTGGCGCTCGCGGTCTTCGCGTATGTGCTCCACTTCGCTTCCGGGGCGAAGGCCGAGCCCTTCATCTACGGGCAGTTTTGACGTGCCAGCTCTGACCGCGACACTTCGAGGAGAGACCATGAAGAAGGGGGCAAGGATCGCGTTCGGACTGACGAACGCCGGCGTGGCGGCGCTGGTGGCATGGTCGGTCTTTCGGGCGCTCCCGACGCGCTGGTGGGTGATCGACGACGGCGCCTTCGTGGTCGTGGTGCTCCTGGCCGCGTCGTCGATCGCGCTGCTCGCCAATCATCGGCTCGCCGAGCCGATCACGCGCGCCGCCGCGGCGCTGACGTTGCTCCTCGGCCTCGCTCTCTTCGCGACCCTCGCGCTCACCGCGAGCTGGCTCTACGGCGTCTACGGTCCGGTCGGTAAGGGCGGCAGCGCGCTGTTCACGCTCGTTGCGCTCATGGTGTTTCCGTACCTCGTCCTGCTGCCGGCGGCGCTGCTCGCCTGGGTCGGTCCGCGGCCGCGCAAGACGACATGAGTCTCCGCGATCTCTCGCGACTGCTGCTCGCGTACGCGCTCGTCCTCGTCGTGGCGTGCATCGTCATGCACGCACATGCGAGCCTGCGCGAGCTGCCGCCGTCGGAGCAGCGCATCGTCGTGAGCCGGTGGTCACGCGGACATCTCGTCGGGCGCACCGTGACCAACGCCGGAGAGAAGCCCGCGGCGAAGCCGGAGGGCGACGGCACCACCGTCGTACACGAGGTCACCGTCGGCGAGGGCCCGCTCTCGCTCGATCCGCGAACGTTCTCGTACACGCTGGTCGCAGGTCGCGACGGGCTCGTCGCGGAGCTGCACGGCAAGACGGCGTGGCTCACCGTCGACGATCTCCTCGCGGCGCAGGCCTACGATCATGCGGTCTCGTTTCTCGACCCGAGCCTCGGCTTCGGCACGCATCGCGCGACGGTCATCTCCGCGCTCGCGGCGCAGCTGGGCGCGACGGTGACCGAGGTCGAGAGCGAGGCGCGCGTGCGTCGCGTACGGTTCGAGCGTCGTGTCTTGAACGAGCTCCCTCCCCCCAGGATCCGCGCCGATGCGCTCGATCGCGAAGCGGTGAAGGTGGCGGTCCACGATGCGGCGGCGTATCTCGCGCGCGGCGTCGATGCGGACGGTCGCTTCCGCTACCTCGTCGACGCGATCACCGACCAGTCGCTCGGCGGCTACAGCTGGCCGCGCCACGGCGGCGCCACGTATTTCCTCGCGCAGGCCGCGGCTCTCTTCGACGACGCGACCATCCGTGCCGCTTGCCTCCGCAGCGCAGCGCGCCTCCGGGACGACATGATGAAGGACTGCGGCGAGAACAAGTGCATCGCCGACGGCGACGACGCCAACGTCGGGTCGGCGGCGCTGGCGCTCATCGCCTTCACCGAGATCGTACGCACCGGCGCCGATGAGTCGTACCGCCGGGCTGCCGTGCAGCTGGCCCGCTTCCTCCGCGCGCAGCAGCGGCCGGACGGCGAGCTCATGCACGAGTTCGACCTCGCCACCGGCAAGCCCATCGACGTACAGTACATGTACTTTACAGGCGAGGCGTCGCTCGCGTTGTCGCGGGCTCATCGGATCACCGGCGACCCCGAGGACCTGCGTGCTGCATCGCGCGCCCTCTCGCGCCTCTCCGGCCGAGGCTGGAGCTTCTTCGGCAGCCGCTACTATTTCAACGAGGAGCACTGGACCTGTCAGGCCGTGGCCGATCTCTGGGACCGCGCCCCGGACCCGGACGCGCTCGCGTTCTGTCTGCGCTGGCACGAGTACCAGCAGCGGCTGCAGCACGAGGAGGGCGACTCGCCGTTCGACGCCGAGGGCTCCTTCGGCTTCGGGCCGTTCGTCACCCCGCGCGTCACACCGGCATCGAGCCGCGGCGAGGCCGCCGCAGCGGCGCTCGAGGTGTTGAAGAAGGACCCAGCCGCCGGCGGCGGCGGCGCGGACCAGCACGCGCGTACGGTCGCGCTCCTCGACGACGAGCTCCGCCGTGCGCTCGCCTTCGTGGCAAGAGCGCAGCTACGCCCCGGACCGAGGCACTTGTTTGCGCACCCTGATGAGGTCCGAGGTGCGTTCCCGGGCAGCGCGATCGATCTGCAGCTGCGGATCGACTACGTCCAACACGCCGGAAGCATGATGATCCGCTGGCTCGAGCTGTCGGCGCCACCGCGGCCCTGAGTCGGTCCGTCGTTTGCACTCGTTACTGTTCAGTGACGCCCCTGGCCGCGACGACCGCACCTACATGGACGCCGCAAAGTGCGCAACAAAAGTGGTCTGACCGTTCCGGCCGGGGTAACTTCATTAACGCGCGGGGTGTTTCGTCACCTGCGCTTTCTGGGAGGGTAATGCCGAAGCCGTACGGCGCACGATACGAGGGAATTCAGCGCGATTCGCGCCGGGTTTTGCCTCTTAGCGTGAATCTCGACGTTTGCCGTATCGAGCTCGGCCCTTCGCGGCGGGACCCGCAGGGCACTCTCCACAGACTCGCGAAACACGATCGGTCGGGGGATACACAAAACGTACTGCAGGGCGCCTCCGCGATGGGCAGCTTTGCGGTCACCCGGCGCGTCTCACGACGCGTCAGCGAACGCCAGCCTTCACTCTTGATTGAGCGGAGTACGTCGTTCGATTTCGGCGTCCGCGTGGCAACACGCTCGGCGCATGCGAACCGCGCATGCATGCAGTCCGCATCCATTTCGGATGCAGCTTGCACGCATGCCTCTAACCACCGTCGGGAAGACCAATCGACCCGACGATGCTCATTGCAGAACGGGCTGCACGTGTCCGCGAACAAGGTTCGCGTACTCGGCGCAGCCCATGGGGTACACGGATGACCACCATCATCGAGTCTCTCGAGACGGTCTCTCTCGAGGACGCACTGGCTTACCTGGATACGGCGGAGGGTGACGAGCTCGAAGCAGCGTTCGCGCTGGCCAAGGATCGGAATCTTCTCGACGGCTCCGAAACCGAGCCAGACGAGGCGGAGGTGCACCATGCACTGTTCCTCCTGCGTCGCGCACGTGGACTGACCGCGCCCAGCTTCGACCTGATGCGCGTTCAGCTTCGTCAACGCGTCGCAGCCTGAACGGAAACCACCGAGCGTGAGCAATCACGCTCGGTGGCTTCTTAAAGCCCGTAGTAGTCTCGGTCGATGGGGGAATCGATCGACGTGGGCTCTGCCTCTGAACGCCCGCTGCCGCCCGGCGGCCGCTGGTTTCCGGTGATCGGAGAGACGCTCGCGTTCCTCGCGAAGCCCTTCGAGTTCGTGGCCGATCGGGTGGCCGCGCACGGACCGATCTTCAGGACGCACCTGCTCGGCAGGCCGACGGTGATCCTCGCTGGTGGCGAGACGGCGGGCGTCTTCGTCGACGAGGAGCTCTGCCTCCGCGACGGCGCCTGGCCCGATCACATTCGCGCGCTGTTCGGCGGGCGCAGCATCAACCTCCTCGACGGCGACAGGCACCTCGCCCGGAAGCGGCAGATCCTCGCGGCCTTCGTACCGGAGGCTCTCCCCGCCTATGTCGCGCCGATGCAGGCGCTCGTCGAAGGCGCGCTGACACGGTGGGCCGCGAAGGGCGAGCCGATCGCGGGCATCGACGAGCTCAAGCGCCTCGCCATCATGGTGATCGCGAAGAACGTGGTGAGCCTCGGCGAGGGGCCCGATCTCGAGAAGCTGCTGGCGAGCTTCCAGGTGCTGATGGCAGGCTTCACCGGGCTGCCCATCGCGCTACCGGGCACCTCGTACAAGCGGGCGCTCGACGCACGCGACGTGATCTTCGAGGTGCTCGGCCGCATCGTCAAGGAGCATCGCGAGAAGGACATCGACGACGGACTCGGGCGCATGCTCGCTCATCAAGACGAGCACGGCGCGAAGATGACCGACGACAGCGCGGTCATGGAGCTGCACCACATCTTCATCGCCGGATTCATCGTGTTTGCCGAGCTCTCGTCGCTCCTGATCACGCTCGATGCGCGTCCGGAGCTGAGAAGCGCGCTCGTCGCGGAGGTGCGAACGAAGGCGCCAAGCGGGAAGCTCTCGCTCCGGCAGCTCGCGTCGATGAGCGAGCTCAATCGCGTCGTGCAGGAGACGAAGCGCACCACGCAGGTCGTGCCGCTGGTCTTCGGCCGGGCAAGGAAGTCCTTCGTGCTCGGCGGCTACCGCATCGAGGAAGGCACGATGCTCTACTGGGCGCCCTTCGAGCACAACCAGGATCCCAAGGTCTATCCCAAGCCGAAGGTGTTCGACGCGGAGCGATTCGCCGACGAGCGCGCCGAGAACGGCCGCCATCCGTTCGCGTTCGCGCCGCAGGGCATGGGCCCGTCGACCGGCCACAAGTGCCCGGGCGTGGACTACGCGACGCTGTTCATGCAGGTGTTCGCGACCGTGCTGTTACGCGACTACGTTCACGTCGTTCCCGAGCAGGACCTGACCCTCGATCCGAGCCTCATTCCGCCGGAGCCTCGCGACAAGCTACGTGTGAAATTTGCGCGCGCGAACGGTGAGCCGCAGCCGACGGTCGCTTCCAGCAGCGGCAGCGGAAAGCCATCGGACCGGCGGCCGAGCGATCTTCCGCCTCTCTACCCGCAAGATCCGCTGGGCCTCGATGCGCTGCTCGCGCTGGCCGAGATCGTCTGGGCGGACGGTCATGTCGCGCCGGAAGAGGCGGAGGCGCTCGTCGCCATCGCTCGCTCGCTCGCGCTCGACGACGCGGACGTCGCGCAGGTCGAACGCGCCCTCCGCGAGCGTCCGAGCGC
>JAYTZB010000815.1:0-7212 GCA_043742085.1 Polyangiaceae bacterium | reverse complement strand
GACTCCCGAGGTCAAGCGGCGCGAGCCGGCATCGTGGGAAACGCTCGCCGCCGGGATCCGTTACGTCTGGTCGAACCGCCCCATCCTGGGGGCGATCTCGCTCGATCTCTTCGCGGTCCTGCTGGGCGGCGCGGTGGCGCTCTTGCCGATCTTCGCGCGCGACCTCCTCCACATCGGGCCCTGGGGCCTCGGGATCTTGCGGAGCGCGCCCGCGGTGGGCGCAGCGACGGTGGCGTTCTTGATGGCGAGCTTCCCGCTCAGGCGGCGCGCCGGCGTGATCATGCTCGTGTGCGTGCTCATCTTCGGCCTCGCCACCATCGTCTTCGGCGTCTCGAAGAGCTTTGCGGTCTCGCTGGTCGCGCTGCTCGTGCTCGGCGCGTCCGACATGATCAGCGTCGTGGTGCGCTCGACGTTGATCCAGACGCGAACGCCGGACGAGATGCGCGGACGGGTCGGCGCGGTCAACCTGGTGTTCATCGGCGCATCGAACGAGCTCGGCGAATTCGAGTCCGGCGTGACGGCAGCGTGGCTCGGCCCCGAGCTGGCGGTCCTGGTCGGCGGCATCGGCACGTGCGTGGTGGTGGTGCTGTGGGCGGTGCTCTTCCCGGCGCTCCGCAAGGTCGACCGCCTCGACGAGTGACCGCGAAAGAACAGGTCAGGGGCAGGCGGGGACGGCGTCGACGCCCGCGAACATCTCGTCGCGCATCGCGTTCCACGCGGCCGCGTTCTGCGGGGGCCCGCACTTGAAGGGCTTCACCTTGGCGAGGTTGCGGAGCGCGGCGCGCTGCTCGCGGTAGTACCGGAGCGCGAGCTCGGCGCCGTACTCCGAGACGCCGTTTCCGGGCTGGAACGAGTAATACGTCCCGCCACGCACGATGGTCTCGTTGGGTGTGTACGGCCCGAGGCACGCGATGCTGGTGCCGCACTTCTTCGCGACGAAGTCGAAGCTGGCGCCCAGCGCCCTCGGTGACCAGTCACCGTGGGCGGCGTCGTTGAGGTGGAAGATCTCGTGGAACATCGTCTCGCGGACCGCCTCGGCGGAGATGTTCAGCGTGCCGTTGAAGTTGTAGGCGACCTCCCAGTCGTGCGCATACGCGGCGGGGGTCCGCGCTCCCACCGAGCGCATGAAACGCAGGGTGATGGGCGCGAAGCGATAGGGCTTCGGGGACACGGCGTTCGCGCTGTAGAGCACCGACCGACCGGCATTCCCACGAACCCGCTCGAGCTCGGCGAAGAACGTATCGAAGTCGCGAAAGGCCGCCGCGACCCATTCGAGGTGATGGCGATTCTCGCCAACCGGCACGGCCGGCTCGATCTTGATCATCCCGCGATAGCCACCATCCATCGTGTGCGCGACCTCGACGCCGGCCACGATCCGCCACTTCACGAAGAGCTCGTGCGCGATCCCCGCCGCCTTCGCGTCCCCCTTGTACCGCTCGTCATAGAGACACCGCACGCGCGCATCCCCGGCCAGGCTCGCCGGACAAGCCGCCACGATCGCCGCCTCGCTGGTCCTCTCGGCAAACAGCACGCGCAAGACCTGCTCGAACGACACCCCACCCTCTTCCGCGTCCGCCCGCGCGTTCGCCCCCGCATCCGCATCCGCCCGCGCGCTCGCCCCCGCACTCGCGTCCGCACTCGCGTCCGCACTCGCGCTCGCCCCCGCCGGCGCCGCTCCATGCGGAGTACACGCAATCCCCACCCCCATCACCAGCGCGGCGGTCCCCGCGCTCCTCCGCGCCACGATCAGCGCGCGTGCCGCCGTGCGACGTCCGGCTCCGACTCGAATTCATCCTCGATCGGATCGCGCGGCTCGACCCGCACGTTCTGGCCCCCCTGCCCTGAGCCCTCCGCAACGCGCGCAGGAGGCGGCGCCACGCGCTGGTGCTGCTGCACGCCCTGCGCTGCGTTGGGAGCCATGCTGCCCGCCTGCTGCGGCCGCTCCCAGTTGGCGGGGTTCGACGCGATGGCAGTCCAGTGCGCGGCCGCGAACCGGTAGTAGATGGTGCCGTTGTCGTCGACCTCGATGCTCACGTGGTCCGAGTCTTCCTTCGCCATCGCGGTGAGGATGTCGTCGGCTTCCTTGGGCGTGACGCCGATGGCCTGCGCGAGATCGTTCGGCGTGACCATGCCAGAGCGCGTGTTGGCGAGCGCGAAGACCGCCTGCGTGCGCGTGGCCTTCTGCGTGTCGGCGCCGGACTGCTGGAGCTGCTTGCCGCCCTTCAGCAGGAAGTAGCTCAGGATCCACGCCACGAGGGCGATCGGCACCGAGAGGATCCACGGCGCGGCGGCCGCCATTCCGACCAGCGATCCGCACATCGCGAGCGTACCGAACGCGAGCAGCGTGCCGAACACCAGCACGATCCAGCCGAAGACGCGCGTGATCTGGCCGCCCACCTTCGACGGCTGACCTGCGAGGTTCACGGAGCCGCCGGTGAGCGGGCTACGCGGCGCGCCGCACGCGGTGCAGAACGCATTCACGCCACGATAAACGATGGGCGCGTTCTGTCGGCAGCGGGGGCACACGTCGTCAGACAAGATGCGCCGCGTGCGCGGTGCGTCAAGGGTGTTGACGGTCGTTCTTGGTCGTCGCGACCTGAGGCATGAGCGGCGTCTGCTCGGCAAACCGCGGAGCCGCGGGGACGATCGCGCGGATCTTGGGGGGATCGGTGCGGCGCCGTGGTCGGGGCACTTCGTCGAAGTAGGTCTCGCCGATCTCGGTCGGCCCGTCGTCGAAGGAGAGGTCGGCGATCGACGCGGCGCGCATGGCGGCCGACGTGGACTTGATGATGCCGAGCGGATGCGGCTCGGACTTCTCGGCGGCAGACTTCTCGGCGGCAGGCTTCTCGGCGGCAGGCTTCTCGGCGGACACCATGACCACGGGCGCGACGAGCACGGCGTGCGCGCCGGCGATGTCCTCGTCGTGGTGGCTCATCTTCGCGAGCACGCGCGCGGAGAGCGCGCTCGAAGGACGGAAGCCATAGCCCGGCACCGGGTCGTGGGGCAGCGGCGTGCGATGCGCATTGGGCGCGTTCGCGTAGGCATGCGCGTAGGCACGTGCGACCGGCCCGGCGATCGGCAGCTTGCCACTCGAGCCCGGAGTGCTGCTCGCGAAGGCGCGCGGCGGCAGCGGCGTGTCACGCTGCATCGTGCCGTAGGGCGGGATGAACACCACCTCGTCCGCGGGGAGACGCGAGCGGCGCGCGCCGCGACGGTCACTTCGGCCGACGAGCAGCATCACGGCGATCACGCCGACGACGCCCACGAACAGCCCGACGGTCAGCCCGGCGACGGCCGGCGTGATGGAGCGCGGCAGCTCGATGGCGAGCGTCGTGAGCCGGGTGCCGGCATCGGGAAGCAAAGCAAAGAAGGTCATCATCCGCCCGGGCAGTTGATACGGCGCGGGGTCGGCTTTCTTCCCCTCGCCGCCTCTTCCTGCCCTGCAAGGATGCGGCCCGCGACGCCTACATGCGCTCGGTCACTGCCAGGCGAGGCAGGTACCTGGGGTGTCGTCGGCGATGAACCCGTGCTGGCGGCCCATGAAATAGGCCACGAGGTAGTCGACGCCGGATCGCCCGCGTCGAAAAGCGCCCACGGGTGACGCAGCCCTGCTGACGGGTCGGGTACTTGGCCGAGGAACGGAGGTCGACGGCGCCCATCACGCGCGGCGCGGCCGGATACTGAGCGAGCTGCGCCGCGGCGGAGGTCACGACGGCAGCGTCGACGCCGGACCTCGTCCCGGCGTAGATGAACGAAAAGAAGCTGTTCTTCGTGCTCGCGAACGCCGGCCACATCTTCGCGCCGAGGATGTCGTTCTGGATGACCGCGGCGCGAGCGGGGTCGTCCTCGAGGCGCGCGAGGTCGTACATGGGCATCATGGAAATGTTGTTGGCGAAGTAGCCCGAGCCGCACGAGCCGCCGTCGGTCCATTGCTTCGCCACCGCCAGCCAGTCGGCGACGCTACCGCCTTCGCCGGAATGACCGGTGTAATATGCAAGCATATCGGCGCGGCGCTTCGCGTACGCGGGGACGCCTTCGGTGACCTTCAGGCCGACGCGGAAGAACGACGCGAGCATGATGGCGCTGGAGGCGCGATTGACGTCCGGTACCCAGCCGAGGCCAGGGAGCTGGCGAACGAGCTGCGCTAGGTTCGGGCAGAATTCCTGGAAGCCGAACATCTCGGAGTCGTTGGGCTTGGCGAGGTCGAGGCGGAGGTCGAGCGCGCCGTTCTTCATCTCGCGCGGGCTCACCACCATGAAGCGCGCCGTGACCATCGACGTGAGCGGAACGCCGCCGTTCAACGTCACCGTCAGCGGAAGCGTGCGCTCCTTCATCAGCTCTTCGACGACGGTGACGACATCGGCGCGCACCAGCTCGCGGAGGTCCGCGTCGGCGCTGCCCAGCGCGTCGTACGCGAGCGCGAGGCCGAGCATCACGCCCTGGCACTGGTCGCGGCTGATGTGCCCGACGAAGTCGTACTTCTTGTCGCCGTGATCGACGCCGCAGTGGACGCGCTCCACCGCGCAGTCGAGGTCGCCGATGGCGAACGGCAGCGTCGTCGCCGACTCCTTCGCCCAGCGCACGAGCATGCCGGGCTCGCCGGCGACGTTGAGCCAGAGGTGCATCGTCTCGGTGAGCGTTCGAACGCGCGCGCGCGCATCGGCAGATCCCGTAGCGCGCAGGCAAAGCGCCTCCGAGGCGAGGAGCGTTCCCGTCCAGAGCGCGGAGTCGTCGCTGCAGCGGGTGGGCGTGCTGGCGCCGCCGAAGCAGCCGCTGCCGGCTGCGCGCGTGTCGTCGGTCCAGTGCCCGCCGCCGGTCGCGTTCGCGACGCAGGCGTGACGGCGCGCGATGCCGGTGCACACGGCGTCGCCGACCGTGCAGCCCTCGTCGGCGGCGCCGGGCAGTGAGACCGGCGTGGAACCGCTGCCGTCGGGTCCGCTCGGCGAGCCGGTCGGCGTGCTTCCGGTTCCGGGCGCGGGCGCGGCGCGCGAGGAGTCACCTCCGCAGGCTGCGACGTCGGCGATCGCTACCAGCAAGAGGAGAGAGGCGGCAGTCAGGGGGCGCACCGGCCCGATCAAGTACCCCGGGACAGATACTTTCCGTGTACGAAAGATCTGTCTACGAAGCTTCCGCGCTCCGCGTCAGATCGAGGTCTCGGCGGTCCTGAGGCCGGGCGACACGGGCCGGCCACGCCAGCCGCCGCCGTTGCCGTTGTTGTTGCGAACGAGCTGCACGGCCCGCTCGCGGATGGTGCGGGCGGACACGCGGAGCTCGGTAGCCTGGGCGCGCTCGTCGGCGGCCTGGGAGCGCTCGGACGACGCGCGCGCGGCGAGCTCGTCGGCAAGGGAATTGATGCTCGCGCGATCGCTCGGCGCGACGAGCTGCGCCTGGTTCCTCAAGATCCTCGCCCGGTTGGCGAGGGTCTCGGCGTCCCGCTCGAAGGCGATGGCCTGGCGGTCGCGGGAGGCGGCGGCGGTCTCGAGCTGCTGCGCGCGCTCGAAGAGCTCGGAGGCCTGGAACGAGACGTTCTGGACGACGGGGCGGCGCGGCGGCTGCTGCACCTCGCCGTTGTTGCCGACGGGGCATGCCATCGCCGCACCGGTCGACAGGGTCATCACGAGGGCAACGGTGCGGAAAATCCAGGTCTTCATGGGGAGCTCCTGAGGCGGAAACGCGCGGCGGACGGGCTTCTTACGGGCCGCGCCCCAAAAGGATCTTTCTTCGGTGCTACCCTGGATTCGTGAGTGAGGTCTGGGGCTTCGGCATCGTCCGGGCGAACGACTGGAGCGACGGCAAGACGCCGTTCGGCGAGCTGTGCAGCCTCGCCTCCGCCGCGGCCGGAGTGCGCTTCGAGCCCGTCTACACGACGAGCTACGACGAGCTCGCGGCCGCCATCCGCGACGGCGAGGTCGGTCTGGCGTGGCTGCCGCCCGTCCCGACCATCGAGCTCGAGAACCGCGGCGTCGCTTCGGTGCTCGCCATCCCCGCGCGCCGCGGCGCCACCACCTACCACGCTGCGTTCATCACGCGGCGCGGCGGACCGAAGACGCTCGCCGAGCTGCGCGGTCGACGCGCAGCGTGGGTCCAGCGGGACAGCGCCGCCGGCTACCTCGTGCCGCGCATGCATCTCGCGGCGCAGGGCTTCGACGTCCTTCGGTTCTTCTCCCGCGAGCTGTTCGTCCACTCGCACACCGGCGTGGTCGACGCGGTGGTCAACGGCGACGTCGACGTCGGCGCCACGTTCTGCAGCGTCGACATCCCGACCGGCCGCGTGGTGCGCAGCTCCTGGCAAGACGAGAGCGGCGCCAGCCTTCGACCCGTCGAGGCGATCGCGACCATGGGCCCGATCCCGAACGACGCGCTCGTCGCATCGAACGCAGTCCCGGCCGCGGCACGCTCGGCGCTCACGCGCTGGCTGCTCACGCTCGACGGGCGCGCGAAGGAGATCTTCGAGAAGATGCTGGGGTCGGGGGACTTCCGCGTCCCCGCGCCGAATCACTACGAGATGCTCCGCCATGCCCTCCGCGCTGCGCACGCGCGTGGTCACGACCGGATGCCACCCTCGAGCCGCATGCGCATGCGCGTCGGTCGCTGACGCACCAGCGTGACGCTCAGCGTGCGCGCGCGCGCGGAGGAGCCCCCGTCGTCGGTCCGAGCGGGAGGAATTTCCCCTCCACCCAGAGCGGCACGCCCTTGCCGTAGCCGGGGCCGGTGCGCCGCTCCGAAGCGCCGCCCGGCACGTGATACCAGCCGCCGCGCGTCCCCATGTCGGTCACGTAGTGGAACGCCGGCCCGAACACGAGCGACTCGTCCTCGAAGCGAACGGTCCGGGTCTGGAACGGCGCGCACGGCGCACCCGGGAACGTCACCGCTGCGCTGCAGAGACCGAGCGCGCTGCCCAGCAAACCCCGCGTGATGGGATCGGCGAAGCGTCGCACGATGGGCAGCGCCGATCGCGCGGTCCCCTTCTTCGCTCGGGACCACGCGCGAGCGAGCACGGCGCGGAGACCCTCGACCTCAAGGAGGTCCTTCCGCTCGAGCGCCAGCACGCGATCGAGGTGGTACTGGAAGAGGAGCGCGGCGCCGAGCTCGTCCATGATCCGCCCCGCGCGCTGGACGCCGATCGATCGCTCCAGCAGCGCTCGCGTCGCCTCTCCGTGCAGTGCGTGGAAGAGACCGAGCTGCGCGCGGTCCTTCTGCTCGGGGCCCCAG
>JAYTZB010000814.1:0-6734 GCA_043742085.1 Polyangiaceae bacterium | reverse complement strand
CGCGCCGCGTTCGATCGTCACGGCGCTGCGCTGCCGGACGGCGGCACCTTCGAGGTGGTGAGCGTCAACCCGACGCTCCTCCTCGGACCCGGCGACGTGAACGGATCCTCGACCGACGACGTGCGCCTCTTCCTCGAGCGGAAGATCCCCGCGATTCCGCCGGGCGGCATCTCCTACGTCGATGCGCGTGACGCTGCCGAGGGCATGCGCCTCGCGATGGAGAAGGGCGTCGCCGGCCGGCGCTACCTCCTCGGCGCGTGCAACATGACGCTGCGCGAATTCTTCGCGCGCCTCGAGCGCGTGTCCGGCGTCCGCGCGCCGCTCGTCCCGATGATCCGCGCGAAGCACGCCGCCGAATTCGCGGCCGCGGGTGCGCGCTTGCTCGAGGCCCTCACCACGCGCCTCGGCGTCGCGATGCCCGTCGATCCCATCAGTCTCGATATGGCGCACTTCTACTGGTACCTCGACGCTTCGCTGGCCGAGAACGAGCTGGGATGGACGCCCCGCGATCCCGTCGAGACGCTCGCCGACACCGTCAAGGACCTGACCGATCGCGGCGTCGTTTGGCCCGACGCCGGCATGGCCTCGGTCGCGTCGTCGGTGGTCGGCCCGCTCATCGGCCGCATCATGAGCAAGAGCGACGAGACCTTCTCGTGAACCCGCTGCTGGTCGTCAATCCGACCTCCGGCGGCGGCGCGACGGGACGGACGTTCGCGGCGATGAAGGAGACCATCGAGCGCGCGCTCGGCCCCGTCGACGTCGCCATGACGGAGCATGCCGGTCACGGGATCGAGCTCGCGCGCGCGGGCGCCATCGCCGGTGCGCCGCTGGTGATCGCCGTGGGCGGCGACGGTACGCTCCACGAGGTGGTCAACGGCCTCATGCAGGCGAAGGGCAGCGCGCAGCTCGGCGTGATCGCGCAAGGCACCGGCGGCGACTTCCGGAAGACGCTCGGCCTCGAGCATCGCCTCGACAAGTACCTCGAAGCGCTGAAGAGCGGACGCACGCGCGCGCTCGATATCGGCAAGTTCACGGGCGGCGGCAAGAGCGAGCACTACTTCGTGAACATCCTCTCCGCCGGCATGGGCGGCCTCGTCGACCGCTACGTGGCCGACGCATCGAGGATGCTCGGCGGCACCGCCGCCTACTTCGGCGCCTCGCTGAGGGCGCTCGTCAATGCACGCCTCGGCAACGTGAAGGCGACCGTCACGAAGGACGGCCAGACCACCACCCACCCGATCCGGTCGTTCATGATCGCCATCTGCAACGGACGGTATTTCGGCGGCGGCATGAAGGTGGCGCCCATGGCCGACGTCGACGACGGCATCCTGGAGCTGGTGGCCCTGGGCGCCACGTCGAAGGTCGGCTTCGCGATGACGTCGCGCCGCATCTATGCGGGTTCCCACATAGGGCAACCCGGCACCGTGCACCTCCGCGGGCAGAAGATCGTGCTCGATCTCGCCAACGAGGACGCTCGTAGCGTCTATCTCCTCGACGTCGACGGCGAGCCGATGGGCAGTCTGCCCCTGACCGTCGAAGTCGTCCCGAAGGCGCTCGTCCTGCGAGCGTAGACTCTCTGAACCCCCGAGACATGACGAGCCAACATCCCGCACCCCCGAGCGGCGATCAGACCGGCGACGCAACCGCAGATCGGAGCGGCTTGCAGAGCACGTTCGTCGGCACCACACGCTTCGAGGTCGTGTCGCTCCTCGGGCGCGGCGCGAACGGCATCGTCTATCGCGCGCTCGATCGCGAGACCGGCCACGAGGTGGCGCTGAAGACGCTATCGACGTCGGACGCCGAGCAGTCGTACCACCTGAAGGCGGAGTTCCGGTCGCTCGCGCAGATCACGCATCCGCACCTCGTGCAGCTCGAGGAGCTCTTCGTCTCGCCTTCCGAGTGTTACTTCACGATGGAGCTCGTCGAGGGCAAGACATTCGCCGAGTTCGTGCGCGAGCTCCGTGGCGAGGCCGATGCCTGGACCGATGCGAGCCTCGCGCGCCTCCGCGACGTGAGCGCGCAGCTCGTCTCGGGGATCGCGGCGCTGCACGCCGCCGGAAAGCTGCACCGCGACATCAAGCCTTCGAACATCCTCGTGGACGGCGAAGGCCGCGCGGTGCTCGTGGACTTCGGTCTGTGCACCGAGCTACGCCTCCTGGATCGCGCGCGCCACCATCTCGTCGGCACGCTCCTCTACATGGCGCCCGAGCAGGCATGGGGGAAGCCGCTGACCCCCGCCGCCGACTGGTACGCGCTGGGCGCCGTGCTGTACGAGGCGCTCGCGGGTCGGCTCCCGTTCGCGGGCGCGGCATCGCGCATCCTCTTCGAGAAGGAGAAGCCGCCGCCCGTCCCGGACGTCGGCGGCGTGCTCGCCGAGATCGCAGCGGAGCTCGTCCATCCCGACCCGGCGCGTCGCCCGCTGCCCGCGGCGATCCTCGAGGCCCTGCGCACCGCGGTCGGTGACGGCCCCGCGAGCGAAGACGAGCCGATCCCGCGCTCGCGCGATCAGCTGAGCCCGAGGCCGGCGCCGTTCGTCGGGCGCGCTGTCGAGATGAGCGTGCTCGAGGCCGCCCTTGACGAGGTGGTCCTCGGAAGACCCGCCGTCGTCGACGTCCAGGGCGCGTCCGGCATGGGCAAGACGGAGCTCGTCGATCGCTTCGTCGCTTCGGTGGCCAAACGCGCCGGCGCGGTGGTGCTGCGAGGACGCTGCCACACGCAGGAATCCGTCTCGTACAACGGGTTCGACGGGATCATCGACGACCTCAGCGAGTGGCTCCGGAACCTCACCGACTCCGCGCTCATCGACGTGCTGCCGACCGATGTCGCCGCACTCTTCGCGCTCTTCCCGGTGCTCGGGCGCATCCCTGCCATCGCGCGCACCGCGCAGGCCGAAGGCACCGAGCCTTATGCGCTGCGCCAGCGCGCGTTCCGCGCCCTCCGGGAGCTGCTCGCCAAGATCGGCGAGGCGCAGACCGTGGTGCTCACCATCGACGACCTGCAATGGGGCGGCGCAGACACTGCGGCGCTGCTCACCGAGGTCTTCCGCGCGCCGCACATGCCGCGCAGCCTCCTCGTGCTCGCGTACCGCAGCGAGGATCAACCATCATCGACGCTCCTCGGCGTCCTTCGCGAGCAGGCGAGCGATCTGCTCGACTCGGTCCATCAGATCGCGCTCGGCCCGATGGATCACGGGGCGTGCTGCGAGCTCGCCACGCATCTCCTCGGCGATGCCGCGCCCGCTCTCCGATCGGCCGGCGATCGCATCGCGCGTGAGGCCGCGGGCCACCCGCTCTATCTCCGCGAGCTCGCTCTCGCCGCGTCGGAGCCGGCGACGGCGACGGCGACGGCGGCACGCGACTCGAATGCCGTCGTGCCGTCGGAGCTGAGCATCCTCCTGCGCGAGCGCATCACACGTCTCGAGAGCGAGGACCGCCGGCTCCTCGAGCTGGCCGCGGTCGGCGGACGACCCCTTCCCCGCCGCATCATCCTCGCCGCGACCGGCCCCGGCGAGCGCTCGCGGCATCTCGTCATGCGCCTCGCACGGCAGCGGCTGCTGCGCGAGACGGTGGTGGGCGGCGAGCCGGCCGTCGAGCCGTATCACAGCCACGTGCGTGAGGCCGTGCTCGCCGCGTTCGGGGAAGGCCAGCGCAAGAAGTGTCATCGCGCGCTCGCCGACGTGCTCTTGCGCGAGAGCGAGCCCGACGTCGACTCGCTCGTCGATCATCTCCTCGGCGCCGGCGATCGTGCGGCGGCCGGACGGTTCGCGGAGACCGCTGCCGAGCGTGCCGACAGCGCGCTTGCGTTCGAACGCGCGGTGCAGCTCTATCGCCTCGCCATCGAGCTCACCTCGGCGCCTGGCCCCGCGTCCCCGCCGCGAACGGTTTTCTCGCAGCTGCGGACGCGCCTTGCCGAAGCGCTCGCCAACGCGGGACGCAGTCGCGAAGCGGCAGACGTCTACGCGGCGGCCTCGCAGGACGCAGTGAACGACGCGCCGGACACGCACGCCGATCTCGCGCGCCGTGCTGCCGAGCACTATCTCCGCGCGGGCGATCTCGCGGAGGGCTTCGCGCGGCTCCGTCGCGTCCTCGCCGACGTCGCGGTGCCGTATCCATCGTCGCCCGCGGCCGCCGTGGCCACCATGATCGCGCTTCGCACGCGCCTCGCAGTGCGTGGCCTCGAGCTGAAGCCGCGGCCGCCGGAGGCGCGCGGCCAGGCGGAGCTCGCCCGTGCCGACGCGTGCTGGTCTGCGGGCCTGGGTCACGCGTGGGTGGATCCGATCCGCGCCGCTTCGTTCCAGGCGCGCTACATGATGCTCGCCCTCGATACCGGTGAGCCGACCCGCGTGGCTCGTGCGCTCGCCACGGAGGCCTCGCAGCTCGCCGCCGCCGGCGGCAGCGACCGCTTCGGACAGGCCCGCGTGCTCCTCACCCGCGCCGCCGACATGACCGAACGGAGCGACGACCGCGAGTCGCGCGCCTTCGCCCAGCTCATGGGCGGCACGGTGGAGTTCTACGCATCGCGCTGGCGCGAATCCCTCTCGCTCTGCGCAAAGGCCGAGACCATCCTGCGCGAGCGACAGAGCCGCTCCGAGTGGGAGCTGATGACGAGCCATGTGCTCTCGCTCGCTTCTCTCGCGTACCTCGGCGACCTTCGCACGCTCCGCGCACGGCAGACCGAGCTCCTCGCCGAGGCCCGGCAGCGCGGCAACATGCTCGCCGCGATCTGCCTCGCGTCCGGCATCGCGAACATTCGCTGGCTCGCGGCCGACGATCCCGACGAAGCGCAGCGGCGCGCCGACGAATCGCTCGCGCCCTGGAAAGAGGACGATTTCCGCTTCCCGCAGTACCTCCATCTCCTCGCCTGCGTGAACATCTCGCTCTATCGCGGCGATGCTGCCGGCGCGTGGCGGCGCATCGTGAGCGAGTGGCCGCGCGTCCTCTCCTCGATGTCGTTCCAGGTGCAGAACTTCGGCGTCACGTTGCGCCATCTGCGCGCGCGCTGCGCGGTCGCGCTCCTCACCGAGACCGGAGCTGCCGCGCCATCACGGTGGAAGCGCGAGGCCCTGCTGTTCGTGGCCCGCCGCGATGCGCGGCACCTCGCCGTCGAGGACGTCGCCTGGGCCAAGCCGCTCGCGCACACGGTCGAGGCCGGGATCGCCGCCGTGACCGGCGACCGCGCGCGCGCCATCGCCGAGCTCGCGACCGCGGCGCAAGCCTATCGCTCCGTCGACATGGTCCTGCACGCCGCGGCCGCCGATCACGAGCGCGGTCGAGCGATCGGCGGCGACGAAGGACGCGCGCTGCTGCGGCGTGCCGAGACGTGGATGATCGACGAGCAGGTGTCTCGCTCCGAGCGCCTCGCGGCGACGCTGGTGCCCGGCATTCACGTCTGATCAGCGCGTGTGCAGCTCGTGATCAGCGCAGGCCGATCTTCTCCAGCGTCCGCACCAGCGCGTCCTCGATCTCCTTCATGACGCGCATGTTGTCGGGCGGCACCTGCCCTCGCAGGGTCCCGAGCGCGCCGCCGAAGCTTAGCTCCTTCGGCGTGCCGGTCTCCAGCAGGTACAGATCCCGATCGAGGCGCTTCGCGACCGTGACCAGGGTGCCGACGTCGTCGGCCATGCTGAAGATCTGACAGGGCTCGTGCGCGCTGCCCTCGGCGTCGAGGATGGCGTTCACCGCGCGCCGCGCCGCCTCGTTCGCGCCTTCCATGCTTGCGAGGTCGGTGTTGGTCTTCACGTAATCGGAGGCGAGGAACAGGTTCTCGATCCCCACGTCGGCGCCCGGGCGGTCGAAGTACGAGCCTGGTGGGTGCACGAGCAGCGGCGTCGTGTTGTGCATGGGCTGCCCCGCGGTGAACTCCACGTTGCGATCGAGATGGCGGTGCACGAGGCTGGCGGTGTCGATGCGGTCGCCGAGCGCGTCCACGAGCTGCGCCCAGACCTCGTCGAGCACCTCCGTGGCAGAGCAATCCACCGCGGCTTTTCCGAGGCGCGGTGCGATCGTGTACCAGTCGCTGATGTCCACGGACAGGATGTCGACGACGTCGCCGGCGCCGTAGCCGGTCACGCCGCCGCGCCAGAACTGCCCTTGCGACACCGAGCTGAGCGCCCACGGAGCATCGGGATACGCGACGTGGCCGCGGCACACCGGCACGGGCCGCGAGAAGAAGAACTGCGCGCCGACCATCGACGACATCGCGTTGGTGAGACGGCGGACGCCCGCGAGCGCGGGGTCGGCGGCCGCGAGCGGATCGCTGATGAGCGCCTGTGCGCGATCGAGCGGCAGCGCGAGGACATAGTGATCGGCGGTGACCGTCTGACCCGCGACGCGCGCGCCGGAGAGACGATTGCCGGCGAGCACGAGCTCTTCGACCGGCGAATCGAAATGGAAGCGCACGCCTCGACGCGTGAGCTCGTCCTGCCAGGGCTTCAGCCAGCGCTCGGTGGTCGGTCCGTCGAGCACGCCGTCGGTGCGCGTACCGTTGCGGAAGAAGTCGGCGAGGATGCAGAGGCCCTTCGACGCGACGGTCCGCGCGCTGCCGTTCTTGGGATCCATCGCGACCATGAAGCGGGTCGTGTAGATGTACTTCTGGAACGACGGGTCGCACTGGCTGCCGCTGACGAAGTCCCAGAACGTCATCCTCTCGTACTCGCCGAGACGGCGATCGTCGCACGAGACCATGAAGCGAAGCATGGCGTGGGAGAAGCGCGCGACGTCGGCCTCGCGCACGTT
>JAYTZB010000813.1:0-2493 GCA_043742085.1 Polyangiaceae bacterium | reverse complement strand
TCGTGGCATACTGTAGTCATGTCCGAGTTCGCCACCGAGCGCGATCGCGCGGCCGACCTCATCTTCGACTGGAACGAGGTCAATCGCAAAGGGCGGATTTTGCCGAAGAACGCCACGTTCTTCGACGAGACCCTCCGCGATGGGCTCCAGAATCCGTCCGTCGTCGATCCCGGGGTCGAAGAGAAGCTGAAGATCCTCCACCTCATGGAGGAGCTCGGCATCCACGTCGCCGACGTCGGCCTCCCCGGCTCCAGCCGGCGCGCCTTCGAGGACACGCTCCGCCTCTGCAAGGAGGTCGTCGACTGCAAGATGAAGATCCGCGTGGCGTGCGCGGGACGCACCGTCGTCTCCGACATCACGCCGATGATCGAGCTCTCGCAGCGCGCGGGCCTGCCCATCGAGGTCTATGCCTTCATCGGCTCGAGCCCCATCCGCCAGTTCGTCGAGGACTGGGACGTCGACCTCATCGCGAAGCGCAGCACCGAGGCCATCGACGTCGCCGTGAAGGCCGGTCTCGCCGTGGCGTACGTCACCGAGGACACGACACGCTCGCGTCCCGAGGTGCTCACCACGCTGTTCCGCGCCGCCATCGATCACGGCGCCACGCGGCTCTGCCTCTCGGACACCGTCGGCCACGCCACGCCTGACGGCGTGCGCAACCTGATCCAGTTCACGAAGAACGTCGTTGCCGGCACCGGCGCCGACATCGGCATCGACTGGCACGGCCACAACGATCGCGGCCTCGCGCTCGAGAACGCCATCTGGGCCTTCGAGTACGGCGCCGATCGCGTCCATGCCACCGGCCTGGGCATCGGCGAGCGCGTCGGCAATGCGCAGATGGAGCTCCTGCTCCTGAACCTGAAGCTCCTCGGTCAGCTCGACGGCCAGGATCTGACGAAGCTCCTCGAGTACTGCGAGACCATCGCCCGCGCCGTGAAGTGGGACATCCCGATCAGCTATCCGCTCGTGGGCCGCGACGCGTTCCGCACCGCCACCGGCGTCCACGCCTCGGCGGTGGTAAAGGCCATGGCGAAGGGCGATACCTGGCTCGCCGACCGCATCTACAGCGGCGTTCCCGCGGGCATGATCGGGCGCTCGCAGGAGATCAACATCGGCTTCATGAGCGGCGCGTCCAACGTGAACTACTGGCTCGCGCAGCGGAAGATCACCGCCGACGAGACGCTCGTCGCGGAGATCCTCAAGGCCGCGAAGAGCCAGGATCACATCATGACGGAGGAGGAAGTCCTCGCCGTCGTGAAGCGCGTCCGGCCCTAGATCAGCCCGTCGCTCAGGCGGTGAGCGCCGACCAGAGCACGTCGGCGTCGAGCTTCGGCGAGCCGGCGGCGCGCTTCTCGGCGTCGTGGACGATCTCGACCATGCGCGCGTTGAGCGGCGCCTTTGCCCCGCAGGACTCGGCGAGGCGCACGATCTCGCCGTTGAGATGATCGACCTCGGTGGGCCGACCGCGCGTCAGGTCTTCCCACATCGAGGAGCGCGCCTCGGGATCGATCTTCACCTGTGCCGAGGCGACGACCCGCAGCAGCGGCGTGGGGAGGCGCAGGAGGAACGGAAAGAGGCCGATCGGCACCGGGCCGAGGCGCGCGGTCGGCTCCTTCGCGGCGCGCAGCACGCCGATGGCCTCGGCCATGACGGCGCGAAGGATGCGCCGATAGCCCTCGATGAAGAGGAGGTCGGGCGTCGGTCGATCGCTGAGCGCGCCCACCGCGTTGTTCAGGTTCATGATCAGCTTCGACCACTGGAGCGGCCGGATGGCGGCCACCACCTCGACCTCGAACCCCGCAGCAGCAAGCGCCGCGACGAGCACATCGAGGCGCGCATCGTGACCGTCGCCGTCGCCTTTCTTCGGCCTCTCGATGACCAGCGGACCGCTCGTGGCGCGGCGGAACGAGCCGTCACCCTTGGATACCACGTTGAAGCCGACGATCCCGCCGAGGACGATCTGCTCGGGAAGACCCGCGCGCAGGACGTCCGCGTTGCGGACGCCGTTCTGCATGCTCACCACGAGCGTGCCCTTCGCGAGCACCCGCGCCAGCGCGCCCGCGGCCTCCGCGGACTGCGCGCTCTTCACGCAGCAGAGGACGACATCGCAACCGGCGAGCGCCGAAGCCTCGGTGGAGAACGCGATGCGCTCCTTCGCGACCACGCGGCCGCTGCCGCCGTCGAGCGCGCCGAGGACGAGACCGCAGGCTTCGAGCTCCTTCTTCGCGCGCTCGCGACCGACGAACACGACGTCGGCGCCGCCGGCGGCGAGGCAGCCGCCTACGTAACAGCCGATCGCTCCCGCGCCCATGATGCCGATGCGGAGAGCGTCGCTTCCAGCCACGCCGTCACGTTACTCCGGCGCAGGGCTGGAGGAGCAGCCGATCGCCGGCTAGGCTTCCCGCCATGGGCCGCTCGGGAGGGGTACTGCCGATCGCGGCGATCGCGTCGATCGCGAGCGTCGCGTGGGCGTGCGGGAGCTCGGACGGGTCG
>JAYTZB010000812.1:0-8215 GCA_043742085.1 Polyangiaceae bacterium | reverse complement strand
GATCGCGTCATAGGCTCCTGCCGGCGCGCTCGCGATCAGGCGACCGACGTCGCCGATCACGACGGTCACGCGCGGATCCAGGACCGCGCCGTCGGTGAGAGGCGCGAGCTCTGCGCGGCACCACGTCTCCACCTCGGCGGTGAGCTCGGCGACCGTGACCTTTGCCGTGGCCGGCAACGCGTCGAGCGCGGCCCGCAAGGTGTAGGCCATGCCGAGCCCGCCGATCAGCACCCGCGGTGTCTTCACGCCCGCGATCGCCTTGCAGGCCAGCGTCGCGACCGCCTCCTCGGAGCGGCGATCGCTGCTGGCCATGAGCACGCGGCCGTCGATCGTGATGAGGAACTCGTTGGGCGTTCGCCGCCGGAGCTGGAGCTCGCCCTCCGACGTCGAGACGCTCGCGAGCAGCGTGAGCGGTCGCAAGACCTGGACGTTATCATTTCTCGGGCTGAGCTAAGCTGGACTGATGGTGGGGACCTTCGGGCGAGCCTCGAGCACGTCGCTCCGTTTCGCATTCGCGGGCGCGGGGCCCCTGCTCGCCGCGGCTGCCGCGGCCGTTCTCCTCGGCGCATGCAACCTGCTCAACGGCAGCGCCGATCTCGCGACGAGCGATGGTGTCGGTAACGGAATAGCGCCGGACGGCGGACGCCTGCCCGACGGAGCGTTCGTCGGCAGCGGCGAAGGCGGTGGAGCCGGCGACGGCGGCGGCGCGGGCGACGGGTCCACCACGGGCACCGGCTTCATCAACGACGCCGGCGTCGATCCCAAGGTCAAGGCGTGCGGTGCCAACCTCGTCTGTCTTCCCGACGTCGCCGGCTGGAGCCCCGCGGCATTCTTGCTGAGCGCAGGCGCCAGCGGCATGTGCCCGAGCGAGTACCCGCAGGCGACCACGCTCCAGACGTCCGGCGGCGGCAGCTGCGATTGCACGTGCACGGCGAAGGGCGGCAGCTGCGCGTTCAGCGGCGTCGCCAGCAAGCAAGGCGCCGCATGTGCCGGCGCGCCAGCGAACCTCGGCCTGACCGGAAACCAGTGCCTGGTCACGACCGCAACGCTCCCGCTGCCCGTCGCGTTCGTCACGCTGCCGAACTCCCCCGCGCCCACGAGCTGCGGAGGCAGCGTCGTCGCGAAGCTCCGCAGCCCGCAGCCCGCGACGTACTGCACGGGGGCCGTGCCCACCGCCTCCACCGGTGGCGGCAACGTCTGCGCGTCTGGCGAGATCTGCGTGAACAAGCCGGCTTTTCCCTTCGGCGGCCTCACGTGCATCGTGCACGACGGCGACATCGCATGCCCGAGTCACCTCCCCTTCCGTACCGTCGTTGGCACGTCGGTCGCGGATGGGCGCTCGTGCGACAGCATGTGCTCGTGCCAGGTCCAGCCGTGCGCCGGTACGCTCGAGGCGTTCTCCGACGGTGCCTGCGCGGCCTCGCTACGCAAGCTGAACGTCGACGGAAGCTGCACGACCGCCGGCGGCGACGTCACGGGGTCGTCGTTCCGCTACACGCCGTCGCTCGGCTGCGGCGTGAGCGTGCCGGCGAAGGTGCTCGGTACCGAGACCTACACGGCGCCGCGCACGCTCTGCTGCACGTTCGGTATCTGACTACTTCACGCCGCCGGTGGGCGGCGCCGGCGGCTGGCTATCCGGGACGACGCACGACGAGAGATCGAAGAGCATGAACTCGAGTGCCTTCTCCTGCGGGGAGAGATCGCCCGAGCCGCAGCCCGTCGGTACCGTCGGGTTGAAGCTCGCGTAATCACCCGATGCGGCGCCGACGTGGAGATCGCTGTAGACGACGCGACCGCACTGCATCGCAGGCGCGGCGGTGGTCGGCGTGTTGAAGGTGAAGTACTCGGTGGCGCCGGGCGACTTCGACTCGGCCTTGATCCACGGCTGCGATGCGGTGTGCACGGCGGTCACGTCGGCGTTGTGCTTCGCGGACTGGATGGCGAGCTTGCCGCCCGACAGCGCGTTGACGTTGGTGAGCCAGTCCTGGAGCGCGATGCCCTTCGGGAAGGCCGCGCCCGATGGGAGCGTGGTCACGATCGAGGAGGTGATGTCACCGAGATCGTTGGTGCCCGGCGTCCACGACGCGAGGTTCGAGCTCCCGAACGGACCGGAGTTGAACCACGAGTAGTGGAAGTGAGACGCGAACACGCGGCCGCCCATCGACGCGTAGTCGGAGAGCGCCTGCTGGTTCATCGACGACGTCTCCTGGCCTTCGCAGGAGAGCAGGACGATGTCGTACTTCGCGAGCTCGGTCGACGAGCTCCAGAGGCCGCTCGCGCTGGCGGGACCCGGCGGCGACGTGTTGGGTCCGCCGCCGAAGCCCGTCGGCCCGCCCTGGAAGATGTGGAGGTGGCCGGCGCCGCCAGACCCGCCGTTGTATTCGGTGTTTTCGAGGCCAATGCGATGAAGTAGGCATTCGAGCGAATCCGACCCGCCGGTGGATATGGCGATATTGGGGATATCGCCTTCCTGGGTATTCTTCGGCAATCGCAGGCTCTTGTCGGCCTGGGGATTGTCGACGCACTGACCGACGTTGGCGATGGTGATCTGACGCCGCCACTTGCCGATCTGGATGACGAGCGGGATGTTCGGGCCGTCGGGCACGTCCTTCAGCGTGAACTTGCCCTTTGCATCGGTGAGCGTGGTGACGATCGGGCTGCCGCTGTAGAGCGAGTCGCACGAGTCGCACGTCGCGCCCTTCGGCAGGTCCTTCACCGGCGCGTTCGGCACGTAAACGACCACGTTGTAGAGCGGGTTCTTGGCCGCGGGATCGTAGACGGTACCGGTCACGGTGGTGGACGCGCCGCCCGCGCACGCATGCTGCTGGCACTGGAGGCCGACGCAGCCCGGCTTGCCGGCCTCGACCGCGCCGCCTTCGGCAAAGCCACCGCTCGAACCGATGCCCCCCTCGGTGTCGGTGCCCGGAGGCGGCGGGGTCTCGAACGGTACGGTCGGCGTGGCGCTTCCGCACGCGGAGATCGACGCGATCGAGAGGACGCTGCCGGCGATGACGGCACCGAGAACGAGAGCAATTCTACTCATGGCGCGCAGTCTATGGCCGGGCGTGCATGGTGCCGTCATCGCCGCGCATTGAGACGGCGCGGGGATGGCCTACATAGGGCGCTGGTGTCGGCTCACTCGAACTCGACGAGGTAGCTGATGATCGGCCCGCCGGTGCCCGTGACCGAGTCGTCGTTCCACCCGAGCGCGCTGCCCGGGTTCGGACGATAGACGTCCATGAAGTTCTCGACGCCGGCCGTGTTGTCGGGCTGCGCCGGTGTCCAGCCGCTGTACGTGAACGGCGTGCCGTCGACCCATGCCCAGCCGCCGGCCGGCTCGTCGGCGGCCACGGGGCTGGGCTGGTAGCCCCCGAGCCACGGCCCGATGCGCTGCGCGAACGAGTCGGGCCGTGCGTCCACGAGGCCGAGGACGAAGTCGTTCTCGTCGAAGGTCCCGATGGTCGCGAGGTGACCGCCCGCCTGTTCGGCGCGGGTGCGCGCCTCGGTCCACGGAAGGCCGTTGGGGACGACGTAGATCGCGTACCCATGGCCGTTGACCGGCCAGATCGTGGCCCCGGGAGGGAACGAGCGAGCATCGGCATCGGCATCGCCAGTGCCATCGCCGTCGGAATCGGCGTCGGCGCCGGCGTCGGCGGCGGTCCCACGAGCGTCGTCGAGGGCACCGTCCGAGCGAAGGATGGCCGCGTCGGCGCCGCCGCTACGGAGGCCGTCGGTCGATACGGTGAGCGAGCACGCGCCGAACGCCAGCGCGCCGGGGATGATCACCAGGATCGCGGCGACGCCGCGACGAGACAGCATGCCCTCAGTCTACCGCTACCAGAGACGCACGAGCACGCTGAGCGAGCCACGGAAGGAGAAGAGCGCGCTCCTCGACATGCCGCCTTCCCCGGCGGCCGTGCGGAGCGGATCGATCACGGTGCCTCCCTCGAGGGAGAGGAGAAGGCCCGGGACGAGCACGACGTCGAAGCGCGTGAGCGCGACGCCTTCGGGGCGACCCGACACGCTGTCCGCAGCGCGCAGCAAGCCCGCGCCGAGGCCTCCGCATACGCCGAGGTCCAAGCGCGAGCCGATCGGCGCGAGCGCGCACACCGTCCCGAGCAGATCGAAGAGACCAACGTGCCGGCCATGTTCGAGCTGCGGAACGAACCCGGACGCCGCGAGATGAAAGCCGAGCGCGCCGCGACGGACGTCGAAGCCGAGCACCGCGCCCGGCGAAGGGTGCGGGAGCCCGCCGGCGTCGACCGCGCCGCCGAGCGCCATCGACCAGCGGATGTCCCTGGACGGCAGCGGCGCAGCGATCGGATCCGGGCCCGTGGCGTGCGCGGGCCGAGCCAACGCCAGGAGGGTCGCCAGCGTGGCCAGGGTTGCCAGCGTGGCCCACGTCCACCTCATGGCTGCGACGTCGCGAGGCCGTCCGCGATCTGCGTGAAGAGCGATGGCCAGTCCACGTCGCCGTAATCGTCCCCGAATCGGACGAATACCAGGTGCTTGTCGGGAATCACGAATACGTATTGGCCGCGATATCCCTTTGCGAAATAGTAACTCCGCTCGTCGAGACTCCAGAACCACTGGTACTTGCCGCGCTTGACGTTGCCATCGGTGGTCTGGACGACGCCGGCAATCGGGTCGATGGCGAGCGATTCGCGAATCCACTCCGGCGGCACCACGGCGTGTCCGTTCATCACGCCTTCGTGAAGGAAGAGGAGACCGATCCGTGCGTGGTCACGCGTCGTGGCGCTGAAGCCGCCGAACAGCTTCTCGATCCCGGAGGACGCGCTGTCGAGCGACCACGCAGCCGGATATTCGGCCCCGAGCGGGCCCCATACGCGCTCCTCGAAGTATTGCGCCACCGTCTTGCCGCCGAGCCGGCGGTTCATCGCGTCCCAGATCAGCTCCATGCTGACGCTGCCGTAGAGATAGTGCGTCCCGGCCGGCCACTTGACGTCGTACGAGTACATGCGGGCGCGGAGCTCGGTCGTGTAATAGAAGGCGCCGCCAGCGTACGAATCCTCGATGAAGTCGATCCCCGCGGTCATGCGCAGGAGCTGCTCGAGGGTGATGTCGCCGTATCCCTTCTTCGCGGCGAGCTCCGGGACATAGGATACGAGTCGGTCGTCGATGGACCGCAGCACGCCGTCGCGCGCGGCACATCCGACGAGGACGGCGGCGAACGTCTTGCTCATCGAGAACGACGGAAGCTGCGTGGTTCGCGTGACGCGATCGAAGTAGCGCTCGTAGACGATCGCGTCGTCCTTGACGACCAGGAACGCGCCGGTGTGGTTCTGCGCGAGGAGCTCGTCGAACGAGCCGTAGGTACGGTGCGCGGACCGGGTGATGGCGATCTTCGCCTCGGTAGCGCTCGTGGGAAGCGGCGCCGGGCTCGTCGCGCGGACCTCGCGGCTGTCGAAGTAGGTCGGCGCCGAGAGGCTCGGCTCGCCGAAGTACATGATGCGCGAGTAGAGGCAGCTACTGCACGCGAGGCCACACGCGAGCGCGACGACGATTGCTGCTGCGCGGCTCCGCCACATCCGAGAGGGCGTGATCTAGCACGGGCCGGCAGGCCGAGGTGCTCGCGCTAGATCCCCGCCAATTTGCCCTGGGTCGCGCACGCCGTCGTGGTCGGAGGCGAAAGCGTCGCGCCGGTGAGCACGGCGACGCCCAACCGCGTGTTGATCCGGATCCGCCCCGCGCCGCCGCCGCCGCCGCCCGCGCTGTTGGTCGCGGTGTCGGTGCCCGTCGTGCCATCGAGGTGGGCGCCCGCGCTTCCGCTGCCCCCCGGAGAGATGGCGTTCGCGACACCGCCAGGCGCCGGCGTCGCAGTCCCGGTGCCATCGGCGCCGCTCGGGACGTTCGAGCTGGTCCCGCCACCGCCGCCGCCGCCGTTCGCGGCCAGCGTTCCACCAACCGTGACGATCGGAGACTCGAGGAGGATCGATCCGCCGCTGCCGCCGCCGGATGCCTCTTGCCCGGACATGCCGCCGAAGCCGCCACCGCCGCCACCGACATGAATCAGTCCGCCAGCCGCGATGGTGATCGACGTCTTGGCGACGAGCTCGATCGCTCCGCCACCGGCGCCTCCCGATCCAGGATCGCCCGAGCCCCCCGCCGAGCCGCCAGCGAGTGGCGACAGCGCCGGCGAGCCGTAGGCTGCGCCGCCGTGTGCGGCCGCACCGGCCTTGCCGACCTCGAGCGCGCCCGCGCCGCCCTTTCCGCAATACCCCGCGCCGCCCGCGGACGTCGTCGCGTTGCCCCCACCGCCGGCGCCCGCGCCTGCGCCGGCCTTGTTCGGGGCGTCCGTGTTCGCGTGCCCACCCGGCGACGCTCCTGCGCCCGCCGCCACCGCCACGAGGTGACCGCGGATGTCGATGGTGTCGAGGGCCACGATGGCGACGGCGTTCTTGCCCTGTACGGTCAGGACGGCGCGTGGAGCGACGTGCACGGACCGGGCGACGTAGATGGCGAGCGAGCTACCGTCGGCTTGCTTCGCGAGCTTGAATGCGAGCGCGTCGCCTCCGTTGCCGCACGACGCGAGGAGCTGCTCGGAGCTCAACGTACACGACGGGTCGTCGACCTTGAAATCGCCGACCTTGGAGAGGTCCATGCCACTGAGGTCGACGTTCGACGCGGTGAACGCGAGCGACACGGGCGCCCCGCCGCCACCGCCGCCAGCACCGTCCGCCTTCCGCTTGAGGAGATCGCACGAGCAAACCGTCGCCGGGAGCACGACGAGAGCAACCGCACATACGAGGAGGCGCATGCCTCGGACCCTATCAGGTTTGTCGGATCGGCCCTGCTTGCCGAGGTGGAGCCGCTGCGCTCGTCATGCGCTCTACCTCGGCGGCCATGCGCCCGGCGAGCACCAGGCGAAGCATCCGCAGCTCGGCGCGCGTGTGCCAGAGCTGGTTCTTCCACGGCGTCGTCGCGTTGGCCTCGAAGATGCGATGGCTCGCCTGGGCGATGGCGAAGTCGACGAGCGGAGCAGCGACCGCGAGCCACGGCTGCCGTGTGACGACGGCAGCGCCGAGAAGCGCGAGGCACGAGAGCGTCGCAACGGCATGAAGCAGGTGCGTCTCGTGACGCGTGTGGAGGCGCACGTAGTGAGGCCAGAAGTCCTCGAAGGCGCGCACCGCGTAGACGTCGGGGGTCAAGCGGCCTCCTGGAGCGCGCGATCGAGCGCGCTCGTGGCGTCCTGCGTGCCGCGCCGAATGCGGGGATCCCGTGCACCGTCGAAGTCGTCGAGGCGGTCGAGGAAGCGACGGATGACGTAGGGGTCTATGCAGTCTGCACGCATGCCGAGACCGAGCCTCTCGAGCCACGCCGCGTTCAGCTCCTGCTCGGGCTGCCGGCGCACCGGGATGCTCAGCACCGGCTTGCCGAGCACCACCGCCTCGGAGAGCGTCGTGAAGCCGCCGTTCGCGATGACGGCGCGAGCCGATGCGAGGTCGCTCACGAAGCGGCGCTCGTCGAAGGCGCGGAGCTCGACGTTACCGATGGTCTCCTCTCGACCGAGCCCGTACAGCACGAACTTCGTGCCGCGGACCGCGGCGAGCGCCGGTACGAGCCGCGAATCGCCGGAGGTGGTCTGGTAGACGAGCACGTGCTCGCCGCGCGTGGCCACCGCATCGGCCACCTCGCGACGGACCACCGGCCCCACCAGCGTGGTCGATCCCCAGCGAGGTTCGGGGAAGAAGAACGACGTCACGACGTAGTGCACGCAGCGCGGCGTCTTGGCGGTGACGACGGCGCGGGCGACGCGATACGAGCTCATCGCTTCCTTCACGGCGCGCGGATGGCAGAAGCGGTCGACGACGTGCTGATGATCGACGGAGATGACCGGCCGCCCGAGCAAGCCACCAACCGCGCTCGTGAACGTGTCGAAGTCGGTGACGAGGACGTCCGGATCGAAGTCGATCACGTGATCCCAGGCCACCTCGGCGTTGCGCGCGATGGCGCGTGGTGCCGATCGCAACAGCTGGAGGAGCGTTCGACCGAGCCTCGCTTCACCCTCGGCAAAACGCATGCTCATGCCATCGATCGGCAGCACGTCGAGCCCGTGTCGCGCGAGGATCCCCACGGCGCGGCCGGAAGCCGCGAGCTTCACGACATGGCCGCGCGCCTCGAGATGCTGTGCCAGCGCTCGCGCGCGCATGGTGTGCCCGAGCCCGCATCCCGTGACTCCGTAGAGGATTCGCAT
>JAYTZB010000811.1:0-2407 GCA_043742085.1 Polyangiaceae bacterium | reverse complement strand
TTCATGGACCAGGAGATCAGCGCGCAGGAGCAGACGGCGCGCGAGGTCATCACGCTCTTCCTCGGTGGCTCGGAGCCGGCGCGGGCGATGAGCACGACCGCGCTCGCCGATCTCGACGGGTCGATCACGTCACGGCTCGATGCGCTGCGCGATCAATACGACGACGACCGCATCCGTCGCATGTTCCACGAGCTCGTCGACACCCCAGCGTTCCGCACGCTCCTCGCGACGACGCCGCCGGTCGTCGCGAGCGCCGAGAAGCTCCTCTCGGCCGAGGCCGGCTTCTTCGCCGACCTCCTGCTGATGGCTCGCGACAAGGCCGACACCACCGCGGTCCGCCTCCTCGACGCGATCCTCGAGGCCGACGAGGTGCGGGAGTACGCGCACGCCGTCGAGCGCTTCGGCAGCATGTGCAAGGACGCGATCGCCGCGCGCGGCCGGATCTACGTGATCTGCTGCGGCAGCTCGTATCACGCGGCCAAGGCCGCCAGCATGTTCTTCAACGAGCTGGCGCGCGTCGAGCTGACGCCGATCCTGCCCGGTGAGTTCCGCGCGCAGTCGGCGCGCTCGCTGAAGGACGGCGACCTCGTCATCGCCGTCAGCCAGAGCGGCGAGACCAAGGATCTCATCGACGTGCTCAACGACGTCATCGCGTCCGGACGCTCGGTCGGTCGCATCAGCCTCGTGAACAACGTGAACTCCACGCTCGCGCAGGAGAAGAGCGATCTCGTGATCCCGCTGCGCTGCGGTCCCGAGATTGCGGTGCCCGCCACCAAGAGCTTCATGAACCAGATGGTGGTGTTCTACTGCCTCGCGCTGCATCTCGCCGAGCGACGGATCGAGGACCTCGGCGCGAGCGCCGCCGAGCGTGCATCGATCGCGCGCGAGCTGGAGGTGCGTCGCGAGAAGCTGCCTTCGCTCCCCGAGCTCCTGCGCGAGACCTTCGACACCACCGACGCCGACATCGAGGTCGCCGCGAAGCTCCTCTACCTCTGCCCCAGCATCCACCTGCTCGCGACGCGCATCTCCGCGGTGGCCAAGGAAGGCGCGCTGAAGATCCGCGAGGTGGTGCTGAACCACACCGAGGGCTTCGAGGCCTCCGAGTTCAAGCACGGGCCGAACACCATCCTCGGCTTCAACACCGTGCTCGGGCCGCGACGCGTGGACGCGATGCTGAAGCAGCTCGGTCATGTGCTGCGCGGCCTCGTCTCCGAGGCGGCGGGCGCGAAGCTCGGGCCCGATTCGGTGCAGCGCCTCATCCAGGCCGCGACCGACTCGGTGCTCTCACCGACGTCGACGCCGTTCTCGCTCACCGCCGCGGAGCGAGAGCTCTTCGAGCGGGGCTTCGATCGCAACGCGCTGGTGGAGGAGCTCTACGCCGACTATCCGCTCGTTTACATCACCGGCCCGGACGAGCGCGACGTCGCGCTCACCGTGTCGCAGATCAACACCCACAAGATCCGCGGCGCGAGCACGGTGGTGATCGCCGAGGACCACCCCGCCTTGCGCGGCGCCGCGACCAAGGCGCCCATCGACAACGCCGAGTACCGCTCGGTGGTCATCAGCCTCCCGCGCACCGACGACACGCTCATGGCGACGTTCTCCGCGACGGTGGCGCTCCAGCGATTGGCCCTCAAAATGAGCCTCCTGAAGAAGCACTACCTCGATCGCCTGGAGATTGCGGAGCACGGCGTACATCCGGACGTGCCCAAGAACGTGAGCAAGTCGATCACCGTCGATTGAGGCTCGACCCGTCGGAGCAAGCCCTTAATCATCCGCTGGAGCTGCCGTTCCGTCTCCTCAGGAGATCGTCCACGTGAACGCAGCCCACAAGGTCCAGCAGCCCACCATCCCCGCGCCCGCGGCGGCGGCGAACGACGACTTCGACGACGAGATCACCATCGAGCGTCGGCTGAAGGTCCCGACGCCCGTCGAGACCGAAGCGAGCCGCAAGACCACCACGCGGCTCACGAAGGTCGACGCGCGCCTCCTCGCGATGGCCCGCGGCGAGGTCGAGCCCGAGGATCCGTTCGGCGGGCTCATCCCCATCTACGACAACGACGACGACGAGGCCCTCGAGGTCGACGAGGCGTGGCTGATGCTCGAGCCCGAGGAAGCGTCGTGCGACGCCGACGAGTTTCTCCTCGGCCGGACGATCCCCGCCGTGCGCATGCGCGCGAGCGAGCTCTTCGCGCTCCCGCTCGAGCAGCGCTCCACGTTCTTCCTCTCGCAGATCGACGGACGACGCAGCGTGGAGGAGCTCGTCGACATCTGCGGGCTCGACGATATCTCGGGGCTCGAGATCGTCTACGACCTCATGCGCCTCGGAGCCATCGAGCTACGCTGAGCGCGAGCCGACCTTCGACCTTCTACGTCACGCTCACGGCGTGAAGCGGACCGAGTAGCT
>JAYTZB010000810.1:0-2807 GCA_043742085.1 Polyangiaceae bacterium | reverse complement strand
GGCTTCCGCGCATTTCTGGCCGGCCACGGGCGCGCTGGTGGTGGGGGCCCGCGCGGGGTCGATCGCCATCTGGGACGCCGCGACGGGCGAGCGAGTCTGGACAACCCGCCGCTGAGCAAGTGGTACCATCGCGGCCATGCGGGCTTCTCTTCTCACGCGCTCTTCCCTGACGCGCCTCTCGGGTTTCTTGCTGGTGTCGTCGCTCACGCTCCTCGCGTGCGGCTCGAAGCCGAAACAGGTCGGCGAGTATCCGGCGGAGAACAGCAGCGGCGGCGAGGGCAGCAGCGGTGGGTCGAAGCCGAGCGAAGAGACACCGAAGTGGGAAGGCGCGACCACGCCTCCTCCGGCCGAGTCGAAGCCGAGCAATGGTGGTGGTGGCGGCGGACGCACCGTCACCGAAGCGCCGAGGCAGCGCACGGATCAGTACGACAAGGAAGCGACCGAGGTCGTCATCAAGCGCGCCGCGCGCCAGGTGAAGGAGAACTGCGGCGCCGCCAAGGGCGACGACGGCAAGGCGACGGGTCCTTGGGGCAAGGCCACGCTCCAGATCCAGCTCGGCAAGAACGGTCACTCGAAGGGCGTGACGGTCCCCGCGCCGTACCAGGGCAAGCCGGTCGGAAACTGTGTCGAGAAGGCGTTCACGAACCTGACCTTCCCGCCGTGGGGCGGCTCCGACACGGAAGTGTCGTGGGAAGTCGAGCTCGTGAACCCGGCCGCAGACCCCGCGAAGAAGTAGCGTCCGCGATTCCGCGCAACTCGACCGACATGTGGTCGATAGCGCGGCATGACCATCTCCGGGCTCGATACCGAGCGCACGCTGCGTGGCGCCGAGAGGCACGACGACGACGCTCCCACGCCGCTGCGTGAAACGCTGCGTGAAACCCCGGCCGCGCGGCTCGCGGCGCACGTCGAGCGCCAGACGACGTCCAGCGATTACGCGGCGTTCCTGTCGAACGTCTCGACCGTCGCGAACGTCTCGAACGTGGCCGCAGCTCTGGTCGTCGACGACGCGGCGCGCGACGCGGCGATCCAGCGCAAGCTCGATGCGGTGCGCGATGCGTTCAGCGGTCCGTACGTCGTCGCCGGCGCAGTCGTGAGCGCGCGACCGATGTTCCGCATGACCACGCACGAGGTCGCGCCGGCGATGGCGCGCGCCGTCGATACGCTCGGCGCCCGCGCGGGCGTCCGCGCTCCGTTCGAGTCGCGTGTCGGTCAAGGCCGACCGCAGGACCTCGTGAAGATCACGCAGGCGCTCATCGACGACGGACGGCTGCCCGCAGGCCCCGGCGATCTCGCGGCGCGCATCCGCCGCATGCAGTGGGACCACGGCATCGGCGTCGACTGCGCGGGCTACTCGAAGCAGGCGCTCGCCGCCTCAGCGGCGCGCGCGCCGAAGATGTACGCGGCCGGCATGGAGAGCTTCCGCGACGTCGACCGCGGTCGCGACGGGACGTTCGCCAGGGTCGCGTTCGAGAAGGCCCGTCCCGGCGATCTCATCACGCTCGACTCGGCGGAGCGCGGCGGCTGGGGACACAACGTCGTCGTCTACAGCCACGTGACCGCCGACACCGCGAAGAAGGCGATGCTCTGCGGCGTCGCGCGTGATCCCGCGCTCGCCGATTTTCTTTCGTCGCCGGGCCCCCATCACGTCTTCGAGGTCGACTCGTCGTGGGGCGCAGGCACCGAAGGAGCGGAGTGCGGCGGCTATCGTCGCGACACGTGGCTCTACGATTCGTCGACCAAGACGTGGGGCTCGTTCGAGCCTGGCGTCAGTCCGCCGTCCTTCGTCACCTCCGCTTCGGGCCCTGCCGACGACGTCTTTCACGGCGCATACCGGGTCGGGGCCTGAGCAGCAGGTGGATCGTATGGACGCCTGAGGATCGACAAACCGCTTCGTCAACCGACGCAACTCGTTGATGTTGCTCGATTCCGTTCATGGCGGAGGATTCCGATATGGCGGCACATGGTGTGCAGATGTGGGTACATCATGAACCTCCGTCTTCTGGCCATCGCGGCGCTCGCATCGTTCACCGTGGCGGCCATCGGCTGCAGCTCGGATGCAACGGTCGGTGACGAGGAGGACGAGGAGGGCGCCGGCACCACCGTCGATCCGCTCACGGCTCCCGCCGCCGCGGGTCCTCTCAAGTTCAAGGATGCGTGTCGCGCGGGAACGCATCTCACTATCGCGGCCGTCGGTGACGTGCTCCTCCACAGCCCGCTCCAGGTGCAGGCCTATGCGGCGCGCGACGGGCATCACAGTCTCTGGAAGAACGTCGAGCCGCTCCTCGCGCGCGCCGACCTCACGTACGGCAACCTCGAAGGTCCCTGCGCGGAGGGCGTCGCGACCACGGGTGAGGCTCGCGATCCCGGCGAGCACTTCGACAACCACGTCTACTCCAGCTACCCGCAGTTCAACTATCACCCGTCGTTGATCGGCGCGCTCAAGAGCACGGGCTTCGACGTCGTGTCGACCGCGAACAACCACGCGATGGATCGACGTGTCCTCGGCGCCGATCGCACCATCAAGAACCTCGAGGAAGCCGGTCTCCCCTTCATGGGCACGCGTCCCTCGAACGACGCAGACGCGCCCTGGTACACGGTCACCGAGTCGAAGGGCATGAAGATCGCGTGGGTCGCGTGCAGCTTCTCCACGAACGGGATCCCCGACACGAAGCATCAGGTCCTCCACTGCTACGAGGACAAGGCGACGCTCCTCTCGACCATCCGCGCGCTCAAGGGCCGCGCCGAGATCGATGCCGTCGTGGTCACGCCGCACTGGGGCGTGGAGTACAACCACACGCCCGAGC
>JAYTZB010000809.1:0-2394 GCA_043742085.1 Polyangiaceae bacterium | reverse complement strand
GCCGCGCGCTTCGGCTCGACGGACCGCGCGGGGCGTGACGCAAGCACCTCGGCCGCGCTCTCCGCCGCCCACTCGCTCATCTCCGCGCAGGCCAGCATCGTGTCGACGGGCGCCTCGTACGCGAAGACCGCGCCGCCGTGATGGAGGCGCGTGAGCAGCGTCACGTCGCCCATGAGACCGAAGGCCGCGCGCATGCGGAGCAGCTCGGTCAGATACGCGTCGCGCGCAGCGACTGCGCTCTCCGATGGGTCGAGCGCGACCTCCACGATCACGAGCGGAGCGCGCGCGAGATGGTTCGGTCCCGTGAGGCGACGAGCGTCGACGAGTCTCATGCAGCGCGGATGCTCAACGGAGGCTCAGTCGTCCTGCTCGCGAGCGAGACGGACGCCGCGCTCGTCCTGGATGACCAGCGCGCCGTCGAGGATCGCCTCGTTCGCCACGTCGTCGCTGCGCGTGAGCGTGAGCACGGGCGCGCTCTTCGCTGCGGGCGGCGGGACCGACCCGGGCTTCTCGTCGGTGGGCTTGAAGTAGATGACCTGCTTCCAGCTGCGCGAGATCTTGTCGGCGAAGATGAGGAGGAGGTCGCCGCGCTTGCTGCTCTCGAGCGCAGCCTGGATGGCCGCCTGCTCGTCGGGCACCACCGAGAGGTGCTCGCGCGGATAGCCGACCTCGAGGAGCTCGGCCTCCATCATGCGCGGCACCTCGTCGGTGCCGCGTCCGCGGAGGTCGTCGTCACGGCGTATGATGATGCGGTCGAAGGCCTTGGCAGCGATCCGCGCGATGGCCTTGATGTCCTCGTCCCGGCGATCGCCTGGCGCCGAGAGAACGCACGTACGCCGCCCGTTGCACTCGAGGCGCTGCACGAGGTCGGCCATGGCCTGGACGGCGGCGGGGTTATGGCCGTAGTCGAGGATGACCTTGAACGGCAGCTCGGTGAAGACGTTGGTGCGCCCGGGGACCTGGAAATACGAGGTGTCGAAGGTGCGGAGCCCCTGGCGGATGTTCTCCACCTTGACTCCCATGGCGTAGGCCATGACCGCCGCGAACATTGCATTCTGCACGTTGTGCAGCGCCTTGCCCTCGATGGTCGCGGGGATGAGATGCGTCCAGAGCAGAGGCAGGTGCGCGCCCTTGTCGTAGAGCGTGATCATCTGACCGTTGATGCCCTCCTCGAGGACGGCAGCGAGACCGCCCGCGCGGAGGTGCTTGCGCACGAGATCATGGCGCGGGTTCATCGTGACGTAGGCGATGCGCGTGGCCTTCGTGTGGTCGGCCATGCGCAGGCAATGGAGGTCGTCGGCGTTGAGCACCGCGCAATCCCGCGCCACCTCGACGACGATGCGCTTCACCTCCGCGAGATGCTCGAGCGTGTCGACGCCCTTCATGCCGAGGTGATCGGCGCTCACGTTGACGACGGCGCCGACGTCGCAGGTGCGGTAGCCCATGCCAGCGCGGAGGAGGCCGCCGCGCGCCGTCTCGAGGACGGCGAGATCGACCGCGGGATCGTGGAGGACCATCTGCGCCGACTTGGGGCCGGTCATGTCGCCGGCCACGGTGCGCTCGCCGTCGATGTAGACGCCGTCGGTGGTGGCGAGGCCGACGGTGCGGCCATTCATCTTGTGGATGTGCGCGAGCATGCGCGCGGTGGTGGTCTTGCCGTTGGTGCCGGTGACCGCCGCGATCGGGATGCGGGACGGCGTGCCGCTCGGGAAGAGCATGTCCATCACGGGACCGGCGACGTCGCGCGGCTTTCCCTCGGTGGGCGCGACGTGCATGCGGAAGCCGGGCGCCGCGTTGACCTCGCAAATCCCGCCGCCCACCTCGCGATGGCTCTGGCTGATGTCCGACGTGATGAAGTCGACGCCGCACACGTCGAGGCCGATGGCGTTGGCGGCGCGGACCGCCATCTCGCGGTTGTCGGGGTGCACGACGTCGGTGAGATCGATGGCGGTGCCGCCGGTGGAGAGGTTTCCGGTACCGCGGAGGAAGAAGATCTCTCCGTCGGGAAGGACCGTCTCGCGGCTCACGCTCTTCATCGCCATGAGACGGTCGGCCTGGGGATCGAGCTCGATGCGCGTGAGCACCTTCTCGTGGCCGATGCCGCGGCGCGGGTCGCTGTTCACGATGTCGACGAGCTGGGAAATGGTGTGCTTGCCGTCGCCGACGACGTGACCAGGGACGCGCTTGGCGACCGCGATGAGCTGGCCGCCGATCACGAGCATGCGATGGTCGAAGCCGGCGAGGAAGTTCTCCACCACGATGCTGCGCGCGTGCTCGCGGGCCTTCTCGAAGGCGGCGCGGACCTCGTCGCCGTTCTTGAGATCGAGGGAGACGCCGCGGCCGTGGTTGGCGTCGAGCGGCTTCACCACCACGGGATAACCGAGGCGCTCGGCG
>JAYTZB010000808.1:0-3249 GCA_043742085.1 Polyangiaceae bacterium | reverse complement strand
ATGACCGGCAACGCGCGCAGGACGTTCTTGAGGAGCTTGTTGGTGTCTTTCATGCGGAGCATGGCCGGGCTCGCTGCATCACGCATACCCGGCAGAGGTGTGAGAACGCGCGCCGCGGGTGGCTGGCGTCGCGCCCGCGAAACCGCGCCGTTTACGGAGAAAGTGCTCCTCCCGGCGGTGCACGTCGGCAGCAGGTCGTCGATGCAGATTGCCCCGGTTGTGACGCGGTGCAGCCGCGCAGTGCGTGGCGGTCCCAGTTGAGAGCTCGGCGGGTCAGCGAGGCGCGGCGATCGAGACATCTCCGATGCCGAGCGTCTTCAGGCCGGCCACGAGGCTCGAGGCGTCGCCCACGATCACCACGCGCGCATCGTCGGCGGCGAGGTAGCGCGCGGCCGCGGCGCGGACCGCGTCGGCGGTCACGACGTCGACCCGAGCGTTGTGCGTGACGACGTAGGCAGGCGGGAGATCCTCGGCGATGGCATGCGCGAGGTAACGCGCGAGGCCGCGGGTCGAGCCACGCTCGAGCTCGTGGTACGTGCGGAGCTTGGCCGCCCCGAGCTCGGCGGCGGTCAGCGCCTCCGTGCGCAAGCGATCGAGCTCCTTGAAGAGACCGCGCAAGGCTTCGACGGTGCGCGCGGTGTCGATGGCGGCCGCGATGGTGACGATGCCACCCGCGCGGAGACCGACCGCCGACATGCGCACGCCGTACGAGGCGCCGAGCTCCTTCCGTACCGTGACGTTGAGACGCGTCGACAGATCGCCGGCCGTCGCCTCGGCCAGGACGTCGAGCGTGACCAGGTCCGTCTCCGCCGCGCGTGGACCGACCCAACCGATCGCGACGTTCGACTGCGCGGCGCCCGGTCGATCGATGACGATCACCTTGCGTCCGCCGCCCGGTGCGATGGCGGGAAACGAGAGCGGCGGGCTCGGCGCCGCCTTGGGCAGCTTGCCGAGCGCGTTCTCGAGGATGCGCTGGATCGATGCCGGCTTGAAGTCGCCCACCACCGCGACCCCGACGTGATCGGCGCCCAGGTTCGACGCGCGGAACCCCTTCACGGCCGCGTTGGTGATGGCCGGACGTCCGTGGTCGCCTTGCCTCTTTGCGCCGAGCCGCGCGAGCTCGCCCGCGATCGGCGTGCCGTAGGGATGCGGGGAAGGGAAGACCGCCGCATAGACCGCGTCCCGCGCGACGTCCGCCGGATCCGCGTCGGCCTGCGCATGCTCGGCGGCGAGGTGCGTGCGGGCGTCGTCGAGATCGTCACCGTCGAGCGACGGCGACGTGAACATCGGCGCCGCGCGCGACAACGCGGAGTGGAAGAGCGGGCTGAGCGCGGTGATCTCCAGGCCTACCGCGTCGAACCACGTATGGTTGGAGACGCTGGCGCCGACGAAGCCGAGGTACTGCCACGCCTCGGTCGCCTTGTACTCGGTGGACGATCCCAGCATCGCGTCCGAGTAGAGCTCGGCGAGCCCGGGCGACGCAGCAGCCGCGCCGCGGTCGAGCACGAGCACCGCGCTGATCGACGGGAAATCGTGGCGCTCCAGCATCACGACCCGGATCCCGTTCGACAGACGCATCTCGGTCGGGAGCGCCGCCGCGTGAGGAGCTCTTTCGGCCGCGCGCCCGGGAGGCGTCGCGCGGAAGGCCTCCGTCGCATCGTCACTGGCCGCCGGAGTGGTCGTGCGCCTGACGGGGCGATACTCGGCGAGCATCGGCGGCGGGCGGAAGTCGCGACCACCTCCGCACGCGACTGCGCCGGTGGCGAGCACGCCGACGAGGCCGAGAAGAGCGAACGGCGCGAGCCTCATCGCGCCACCTTCTTGCCGGAGCGCGGCGCGGTCGGGTCGGGTCGAACCACGATGGTCACGCGCGGTCCGTCGATGAGGAAGTGCTCGACGGCGGCGCCCACGTCCGCGCCGGGGACGTCCTGGAGCTTCTCGAGATCCTGCTTCATCGAGTTGGGCGCGCCGTGCATCTCGATGTCGTGGAGGATGCGGAGCGCTCGTCCCTGCAATCCCTCCATGGCGCTGAGCTCGCTCACCAGCGCGCGCGTCTTGTAGTTTCCGAAGTTGTCCCAGGACCAGCGCCGCCCGAGCCGCGCTGCCTCGGCGAGGTACTCGTCGATGACCGAGAGGGTGGTATCGGGCGACTCGCCGGGCTTCAGCTTGACCACGACGCTGGCGAGGCCGCCGAGACGCGCGTGCTCGTAGTGGACGTCGACCTCGTTGGCGATCTTCTTCTCCGTGATGAGCCGCCGTCGGACGCGCCCCGAGAAGAAGCCGAGCCCGTACGCGAGCTCCTCCATGCCATCGCCGTGCGTGGCGGGCGCTGGCCACGCGATCATCACTGCCGGACCGTCGACGGCGGCGGCGACGTCGATGCGCTGCGACGCCATGGGCTTCGCGGGGGCCAGCGTGCGGGCGGGCGGCGCCGGTCCTGCCGGAATGGTCGCGAAGTAGCGGGTGACGAGCGCGCGCGTCGCGACGGGATCGAAGACGCCTGCGATGACGAGCGTCGCGTTGTTCGGCCGGTAATATGCGCGTGCGAAGGCCCGTGCCTCCTCCAGCGTCGCCTTGTCGATCTCGTCGCCACGACCGATGGTGGAGCTGCCGTAAGGATGCGCCGTGCCATACACGGCCTCCCGCGCGATGGCGTCGAGGTTGCCGAACGGCACGTCCTCGTAGTGCTGCCGCCACTCGTTCTTCACGACGTCGCGCTCGTGCGCGAACCCGGCCTCGTCGAGCGGCGCCAGCGGATAGGCCATGCGATCGGCCTCGAGCCAGATGGCGCGTGGCAAGGCGCCGGGCGGCACGTACGCGTGGTAGTCGGTCTCGTCGAGGTCGGTGCTCGCGTTGGTGATCCCGCCCACGTCCTCGAGCCACTGCTGGTAGTCCTTCGCGCCGGTGTTGCGGGAGCCGCGGAACATGAGGTGCTCGAAGATGTGCGCGAAGCCGCTGCGACCCTGGGGATCGTCCTTCGAGCCGACGTGATAGCGCACGTAGACGAGCGAGAGCGCAGAGCTGCGTTCCTGATGCAGCACGACGTGGAGCCCGTTCGGCAGGTCGAGCTCCTCGATGGGCAGCGCGATGTTGATGGTGAGCGCGCCCTCCGGGTTCTTGCTCGGGCCACGCGCGCCGGGCGCGCCGCCTGCCGGAGAGCCGCACCCCGCGACGCTGACCAACGATGCGGCGACGACGACAGCCGCTGTGGCACGCATCAGGCCTGACATGGGCGGAGCTTACGCGAGC
>JAYTZB010000807.1:0-4138 GCA_043742085.1 Polyangiaceae bacterium | reverse complement strand
GCTGCCGGCGTGGCGATCGGTCCCGCGGCGTGCAGCAGCTCGTCGGATCCGGCGTCGGCCGCGCCTCTCGACGGCGCCACCGCCGCTCCGTTCGTGTATCGCGGAGAGGGCTGTGGGTACGACGTCACGCCCGCGGAGCGGAACGCCTTCGTCGATCTCGCGCTCGACGACGACGCGGCGCCCGGCGCAGAGCCCGTACGCGTGCGCCTGGGTCTCGGTGGCGACACCAAGAGCGACGGGCCTGGCTATGCCGATCCATCGCATACCGCCGTCGTCACGTGGGAGACCACCGGCGCGACCCGCGCCGCGCGCGTCCGCATCTCCTCCACGCCCGCGGGACCGTTCGTGCCGGTACGCGGCTACTCGTGGACCACGCCGCCGCCCGAGGTGGGCTTCGGCGCCAACGAGCCGGCGACGTCGATGCACGAGGCGCACCTGTGCGGCCTCGAAGCGGGGCGCACGTATTACTACCAGGCCGGCGGCGGCGCTCCCGAGGCGTGGAGCGCGACGCAGTCCTTCACCACGGTGCCGTCGTCGGGCGCGATCACCGTCGGGATCCTCGGTGATGCGCGCGACAAGGTCGACGTGTGGCAGGCCGCGCAGCGGCGCATGCGCGACCGCGCCGTGAACCTGCAGGTGACCACCGGCGATCTCGTCTTCACGGGGACGCAGCAGTCGCTCTACGACAAGTGGCTGGGCGCGATCTGGAAAGACCCCGCCGACCCGAGTCGCTTCGTGACGCTCGGCCAGCAGATGATGGTGATGATCGCGGGCAACCACGAGAACGACGCGGCGCGCTTCTACGGGGCGTTCTCGATTCCCGGCACGGGGCCCTATGCCGAGACGTTCGCGTCGTTCGACGCCGGCAACACGCATTTCGTGATGCTCGACGACCAGCCGCTCGCGCTGCTTTCGGACGGCGATCACGCGAAGACCATGCTCGCGTGGCTCGAGGGCGACCTCGCGCGCGCCGACGCCAATCGCGCGAAGGTCCCCTTCGTGCTCGTCGTTCATCACCGCGGCCTCTACACCACGTCCAAACACGCGACCGACAGCGACGTGCTCGACCTCCGCGCCACGCTCGCGCCGATGTACGACGCGCATCACGTCGACGTGGTGGTCAACGGTCACGACCATGCCTACGAGCGATCGAAGACGCTCCGTGCGGGGAGCGATGCCCGCGGCGCGCCGTCGATGGTCGGCGCGGGGCAGGGGACGGTCTACGTCGTCAACGCGGGCGCGGGCGCCGATCCGTACAGCGTGAGCGCCGCCGACTTCATCGAGAAATCGGCGACGTTCGGCGGCACGACGGGCTTCGACGGCGTGTACGGCGTGCTGACCCTCGACGCGCGCACGCTGACGCTCACGACGTACGGCCTGTTGGCGTCGGGCAACGATCCCGTCATCGACACGCTCGCCCTCACGAAGTGAAGTGAAGTTTTCGCGGAGCTGCGCGGTACGACTGACGCCGGCGATCGTCGGTGGTCTCGGCGCACTGGCCTCAGGCAGCGACGATCCGCGTCCTGACAATCGCGAACATCGCGGAAACACTGCAGGCGCCGACGATTCGGGTCTTGACGATCAGCAACCTCGCAGGATGCCGGCGGCCCGCGACGATTCGGGTCCTGACAGTCGGCCCTCGCGGCAGGCGCTACTGCTCCCGCTCGCTCAGGCGGGCGCGAATCCGCGGAGGACGCTGAGCGCGCGTTTCGGTCGGTCGCTCTTGGTCGAGAGCTCGCCGCGGCACGCGCTCGAGCCGCGCTCGAGGTCGCGGCACACCTGCGGGCGCGTCTCGTAGATCGAGCACGCGAACGATCCGGTCGCCGCGTCGATCGCGAGCGCGATGCACTTGTGCAGCGGCGTGCCCGTCACGCGTTCGAGGCGCATGAACGCGGCGTTGCCGATCCACTCGACGAGCTGCTCGGCTTCTTCACCCAGGCGTCGATGATCGTCGCCTGTGACGCGCGCATGGCGAGGGGAATCGGAGAAGCAGCAAGCGGCGCAACGCGTACAGTCCGGCGTCGGCTCGTCTTCATCCATAGCGCGAGGAGCTTAGCCCTCATGAGCGCATCGCGTGCGGCCGTCGTCTCGAAGACGACGTCGACCGCGAAGGTCATGTGGCCGAGTAGCGCCACGAACGGCGCAAGCCCGAGGAACAGGTTGCCGATCATCTCACCCTCGAGCGCGAGCGTCGCGCCGTGCGCCACGAGCGCAAACACCGCCGCGACCACCACGCTTCCGAAGAGGCTCGAGCGCGCGAGCAAGCCGCACGCCGCAACGACGAACAGCGCGATGACCATCCCACCGACGACCTGCTCGGCCTCGGCGCCGGTGTGCGGCGTGTCGGTCCACGCGCGAGCGACCTCGATCCCTGCCGCGCAGCCGAGCGTCGCGGCGCCGGCGATCCCGGCGGCGGTGCGGCTCGGGACCTTGCGGAGATACCAGGGCGTGGAGCGGCAGGAAGGGTTCGGCGTGACGGGCGTTGCAGGAGTCATCGTGGCGAGCCCCTCGCAACCGCCGTGCCGTACGAAGTGGCGCAAATGAAGGCGTCGGGTCGCAGCCGACCGCGCTCCGAGGTCACTCGTTGGGGTGACGACAGGCGCCTCCGGTCGCCGCGTCTGGCGCCGGTTGCGCCAGGTCGATGCCCGCCCGTTGCGCCAGCCTGGCACGAAGCGCCACCGGACCGTGCGAGCGACCATGGTAGATTCGGGTGCGAATGGCCGAGGATCAAACCCGCTCGATCGGTGACCGCGGCGTCCACGCCGCGGACGCCACGGCCGGCCTACGCCTCATCGTGTTCTGCGGCGGGCAGGTGACCTCGCACAAGCTGCCGCCGCACGGCGAGGTGGTGATCGGTCGCGGCGAGGACACGCAGGTCCGGATCGATCACGCGACGGTCTCGCGCCGCCATGTCACGCTGCTGCTCGGCACCGTGGTCCGCATCGTCGACCACGGCAGCTTCAATGGCACGAAGATCGGCGGCACCAAGATCGCGCCGAACGTGCCGCTGCCGGTCGGTCTCTCCACGATCGTCGAGCTCGGCGAGACGATGATCGTCGTGCAGGTGGAGGGCGCCGCGCCCGTCACCGCGTCGCGCAGCCTCGGCAACATCGCGGTCGACACCGACCAGTCGCCCGGCATGCAGCACCTCTATCGGCTCGTCGACAACGTCGCGCAGAGCAACATCACCGTGATCGTCCGCGGCGAAACCGGCTCCGGCAAGGAGGTGGTGTCCGAGGAGATCCACCGTCGCTCGGCGCGCGCGGCGGGACCGCTCGTGAAGCTGAACTGCGCCGCGCTCCCCGAGCACCTCCTCGAAGGCGAGCTCTTCGGCTACGAACGCGGCGCGTTCACCGGCGCCGACAAGGCGAAGGCCGGCCTCATCGAGTCCGCCGACGGCGGGACGCTCTTCCTGGACGAGATCGGCGAGATGCCGCTCGCCACGCAGGCGAAGCTGCTCCGCGTCGTCGAGAGTCGCGAGGTCATGAGGCTCGGCAGCCTTCGACCCAAGACGGTGGATGTGCGCTTCGTCGCGGCCACGCATCGCGATCTCGAGGACATGGTCACGCGCGGTCAGCTCCGCCAGGACCTCTACTACCGCCTCGCCGGCGTGAGCCTCGTCGTCCCGCCGCTGCGCGACCGCGTCGAGGAGATCCCGCGCATCGCCGAGGAGTTCGTGGCGCGCTTCTGCGCCGATGCGCGGCGCCCGACCATCCCGATCTCGAGCGCCGCGATGCGCGTCCTCAAGGACTATCGCTGGCCGGGAAACGTGCGCGAGCTTCGCAACGTCATGGAGCGCGCGGTGGTGTTCAGCAAGGGCGCGGCCATCGCCCCCGAGCAGCTCGGCCTTCCGCTCGATCGCCTCTCGCGCCCGCCGGGTCGGCTCTCGTCGCCGACGTCGTCGCCGATGTCGTCGTCGTCGTCGCCCTCACCCGTGCCGATGCCGCCGGCGCCGTCGGCGCAGGTCCCGGTCGCGATGCCCCCCACGACGTCGACGCTCGCGTTCGGCTCCGCGGCGTCGCTGCCCGACGAGATGGAGGCCCTCGAGCGGCAGCGCATCCTCGACGCGCTCGCGAAGTGTGGCGGCAACCAGACGCAGGCCGCGGAGATGCTGGGGATCTCGCGGCGCACGCTGCTC
>JAYTZB010000806.1:0-6688 GCA_043742085.1 Polyangiaceae bacterium | reverse complement strand
GCGGTGCTCCCGATCGCCGCCGACGTCAGCGTCCCCTGACGCGGCCCGCGCGCGCGTGAGAAACGCGCGAAGGAGACGCGAGCACGAGGTTGCGCGCGCTCACGTTTGCCGGAAAAAGAAGGCCAATCGTGACGTCGCGACCGTGGCCCTCGAGGTAGCGCGCGCGGTCGAGCAGGACGAGCACCTCGAGGACGCGCGCGAGGAGCGCACGCGGAAGCGACAGTCGGCGAACTCGCGCGTGCTCGACGCGCGACCACGCTGCCGCCTCCTCGATGGCGACAGAGGATGGCACGGCGCGACCCCGGATCGCGAAGGCACGCGCCGCCAGCGTAGCGAGATCGCGGTGCGCGGCGCGCCGGTTGAGGCCTTCGATCTCCGCGCCTAGCCGGAGGCCGCTCGCGCCGTCGATGCACAGCAAGCGATGGAGCGCGACGCGCCGCTCGCGGCCGGCGAGGTTCGCTGCGCGGCTGGCCTCGACGCCGTCGTCGCGCGCGGTGAGGTTGCTGAGGCCGAGCAGGTCGCGCGGAAGTCGGAGCGCCTCGGCGTATCTCGCCTCGCGATTGCTCCCGTCACCATTCCTCGCCTCGCCGTCCACGTCCGCGCAGAGCAGCGCCCGCGACGAGGCACGGCGCTTCTGAAGACAGCACCCCACGAGCGCGAGCGCCGCGCCCGAGGCGGCGGCGCTCTCCACCATCGCGTCGCCGAGCTCGCCGCACGCGTGGAGGCCGATCACGCAGTCAGCGGCGCTGAGGTTCAAACCCTCACGGAGCACATCCGTGACGGCGAACGAAGGCGACGCCGTCGAAGGCAAGCGGCGCGCGCGCGCAGCGAGCGATGCCTGCCGCTCGAGGCCGATGACCGGGCGAGCGATGCGCTCGGCGATGTCGCGCGTGAGGTGACCGTGGCCCGAGCCCACGTCGATGACGCGGTCGGCGTCGCTCGCGAGCGGCACGATGACCTGCGCAAAGGCCTCGACTTGCGCGCGTTTCCGCGGTGTTTCGCGGCGACGCGGCGGCGCGGCGATCGCCGGCGCCCGCAGCCGCGGCGGCGTGATCATCGGTAGCGCGCAGACCGCGCGCGCTTCCTGGGCGAGCGCGACGAGCGACGGCGGCACTCCCGGCGGCCACGCCGCATCGTAACCGGCGATCTCGAGCGCAGCGAGCTCGCCGTCTGTGAGCGCGAGAAGGAACGACGCCCAGCTGCGCGTCGCGAGCGCGTGGGGAACGGCGCACGCGTCTTCGCCATCATGGCCAAGCGCGCGCGACCCTGCCGCGCCCGGACGCGCATCGAGCAGGTCACGATGATCGGCGACGAGGCGGGCGGCAGCGTTCCAGCGCGCCGAGATCTTCACGACCACCTCCACGCATGCACCAGCGCAGAGTACCATCGCAAGTCGCCGGATGAGGTTTCGCCACAGAACGAGGTTGCTCGTCGCAGCTCTGCTCGTCGCGCTCGATCTCGCCGGCTGCGGCTCTCCAGCCGCGCCCCCTTCGCTCCCGACACCCAGCGCACGGACCACCGCCTCCGCCCCCACAGCGGCATCCATCAGCGCCTCGCCGCTTGCGAGCGGGCCGCCCGCTGCTCGCAAGCCGCTACCCGATGCGGATGCAATCTACACACGTCTCGAGAGCGGGCTCGCGCGTTGCTACGAGGTCGGCAGAAAATCAACGCCGGAGATGACCGACGGCAAGCTCACGCTCAACGCCTCCATCGATGACACGGGCAGGACCACGTGCGTCATCCCCAGCGAGCACGCGGGGCTCACGCAGGAGGTCGAGGACTGCATGTCCGCACGCTTCGCGGCGGAGACGTTCGACGCTGGCTCGCCGTGGTCGGCGGTGGTCCCGATCGTGCTGCGCGCCGGCGTGCTCCATCGCGGGGCGAACGCGAGGGATGCCGCGGTCATCGACAGCGTCGAGACGGTGCGCATGCCCGACGCGTTCGACGTGCTCGAGGGGCTCGAGCCTGCGCTCCAGGCTTGCATGCGCAGCGCGGACGCTCGCGCCGGTGGCGCGCACGGCCTGCTGGTCGGCGCGCGGGTCGGCGCCGACGGCCGCCCCCAGTGCGCGCTCGCGAGCAGCACCGGTTCGCTGCCGCCCAGCGTGGGCGAGTGCGCGGCGGCGGTCCTCCGCAACGCGAGATTCCCGCCTCCCAAGCGCGGCTCCGGCATCGTGCTCGTGCCGATCAACGTGGTGCTCAGATCGTCTTCGCCCTCGCAGTGATCCGACTCTTCTCGCTCATCGCTTCATGCCGTGCGGCTTGGACCGCGCATGTCCCTCGCAGCTGGCGCGCGGCAGATCCAGCGAGGGGAGCCGCTGGACCACCCTCCCCTGCCCACCGCGCCAACGATTCCCCTAAGTTCTACCGACCGGTCGGTTGGCATAGGAGGTGCTTGTTCGGGCAGCATGCTGACCATCGGGTACGTCCGTCGGATCGGGGCCGCGTCCGCCCTCCTTGTTGGGAGCTCACTAGGCGCTTGCGCTACGCCGGTCGGCGAGTCGCCGGTCGGCGAGTCGCCCGGAGCAACCGAGGACGCGCTGGAAGCCACGACTGTTCTAGCAGCGCCTCCGCTCGGCTGGAATTCCTGGAACCAGTACGGCTGTGACGTCTCCGAAGAGCTGATCAAGCGACAGGCTGACGCGATGGTCGCGACCGGCTTGAAGGCCGTCGGATACCGATACGTGAACATCGACGACTGCTGGATGGACGTCGCGCGGGACGCGAACGGCAACTACCGGGCGAATCCAGAAACCTTCCCTCATGGGATCAAGTCACTCGCCGACTACGTCCACGCGCGCGGGCTGAAGCTCGGGATCTACACGTCGCCGGGCCCGCAGACGTGCGTCGGACGTGGCCTCGAAGGAATTCGAGCGAAGCGACACCCAGGAAGCGAAGGACACGAGCGGCAGGATGCTCGACAGTTTGCGGCCTGGGGCGTGGACTTCCTCAAGTACGACCGCTGCACGGCGAGCAAAGAGGACGCCGAAGCGAAGTTCGCCCTCATGGCAGACGCACTCCACGCCACCGGTCGGCCCATCCTCTACAGCATCAACCCCGACGGCGCGCCGAGCGTCCATTCGTGGGCCAGATACGCCAACATGTGGCGCACCACCCCGGACATCAATCCGACGTGGAGCCGTTCTTGGCGTACGGACGGGTGGTGGAGCAATGGCATCGTAGATATCGTCGGGAAGAACTCCGAGCATCCCGCCGAGACACGGCCGTCGCACTGGAACGATCCGGACATGCTCGAGGTCGGCGTGAGCAAGCCGTACTTCGCGGTGCAGCTTCTTCTCACGGACGAGGAAGGTAGATCGCAATTCAGCCTTTGGTCGATGATGGCATCGCCTCTCATTGCTGGGAACGATCTCACGTCGATGTCCACGGCTACTCGGGAAACGCTGACGAACACTGAAGTCATTGCGGTCAATCAGGACCCTCTGGTCGTGCAGGGGCAGCCAGTGAAGAAGAGCGGCGACCTCGAAGTCTGGAGTAAGCCTCTGCAGGGTGAGGGGGTCCGCGCGGTCGCGCTGTTCAACCAGAGCTCGACGGAGACCAGTATCGCAGTGAGTTGGGCAGATATCGGACTTGACGGCGCACCCGCTGCGGTGCGCGACCTGTGGGCTCACGCCGACCGGGGTGCCCACGCGAATGGGTTCAGCGCGAACGTACCGGCACACGGCGTCGTCATGCTCAGGATCACCGCGCAGCGGCGCTGACGCAGCACGGCTCCGAGCGTCCCGGCGTGCCAGTGGAGTGCGGGAGCACTCGTGCGCGCACCATCATCGAACGAGCACGACATCATCACAACGGTCCGCGCACAGACCACCAAGGAGCAACATCCATGCAGCGCGAGAATCGACGCGGGAGCGCCGGCAGCAAAAGGCCATTCATGTACAGGGCCATCATCGCGCCCGCCGCGCTGATGGCGCTCGTCGCAGCGGTGATGTCAGCCGCGGGTTGCGGCGTGAGCGCGGTCGAGGAAAGCACGAGCGGACAATCCGAGCTCGAAGCAAGCGCTCGAGTCTTCCCCGAGGAATTTCGCTTCGGTACGGCGGTCGCGGGATTTCAGGTCGACATGGGATGCCCCACCATCGACCCTACGCGATGCGAGGATCGTGGCTCGGACTGGTATCAATGGGTCTCGACTCCACGCATCGTGGCGAACCCACTCCTCTTCATGTCGAAGGAACCGATATCGCGTTCGCCAGGGTTCTTCGAGACCTACCCACGCGACCTCGCGCGCGCGCGCGACGAGCTTCACAATGACTCCCTGCGCTTGTCGATCGAATGGAGTCGAATATTCCCGACATCGACGGAGGGAGTCTCTGGACACGATGCGCTACGCGGCATTGCGAGCGCCGAAGGCATTGCCTACTACCACCGAATATTCGCCGCAATGAAGGTCGAGCGCCTGACCCCATTCGTCACGGTCAACCATTACACCTTGCCGCTCTGGATGCATGACGGCAACGAATGCAATCGAGACTTCGAGCACTGCGCCCGTCGCGGGTGGGCCGATCCTGGACGAATCGTCCCCGAGATCGCCAAGTATGCGGGCTTCGTCGCCCGCGAGTTCGGCGGCGAGGTAGACCAGTGGGCAACCCTGAACGAGCCCTTCTCCGCCGTGGTGTTGCCCGGGTACCTGACACCGTCGCCGACCCGCACGAACCCGCCTGGGCTCTATCTCAGGAGCGAGGCCGCGAAGACCGCGAGCGTGGCGATGATCGTCGCGCATGCGCGGATGTACGACGCGATCAAGGCCAATGACGTGGTCGACGCCGACGGCGACGGCGAAGCGGCGCGTGTCGGGCTCGTCTACAACGTCACTGCGGTGCGCCCGAACACCGCGAATGCGCGCGACGCACGCGTTGCGGATCACGCGCGCTACATACTCAACGATCTCTTCCTCCGCGGCGTCGCGCGCGGCCTCCTGGATGAGCAATGGGATGGCCATTCGGTATACCGCGCGGACCTCGATCATCGACTGGACTTCATAGGCGTCAATTACTACGCGACCATCACCGCACAGGCGGACGTGGTGCCCATCTCCGGACTGGCCAGCATTTCGCCTTTCCTCGACTTCAATCTCCTCAATCTGCAGACAGACATGACCCGAGCGCGAGGTCTCTACGAAGTGCTGAAGGACATGGCGAAGTACGGAAAGCCCCTCGTCGTCACCGAGACCGGAGTCGATCAGGCGGAGGACGAGACGGTGGGCGCGCGCTGGATCGTGCAGACGCTCGGCTGGACACGACGCGCGATCGCCGAGGGAGTGAACGTGGAGGGCTACTTCGCGTGGTCGCTCATGGATAACTACGAGTGGAACCACGGAACGAAGATGCGCTTCGGCCTCTACGAAGTGGACTTCGACGACCCCATGAAGTCGCGCACGATGCGCCCGGCCGCAGCGGCGTATGCACGAATCGCTGGAACGCACCGAATTCCAACAGACCTCCAGCGAGAGCTCGGCGCCAAGTAGCGCCTCGCGAGGCGAGGCGCCGATCGCTCACGCATCGCGCGAGCGCAGGGCGAGGCCCGTCGCGACCGAGATCATCTCGCCGCCGGCGCGGATCTTCGAGGCGCCGAAGCGCTCGTCGAAGATGCGCCGCACGGCCGGCACGAACGACGTTCCGCCGGTCATGAAGACCTGATCGACGTCCTTCGCGGCGACGCCGGTGCTCGCGAGCAGCCGATCGACGCACTCGGCCATTTGCGTCGTTTCCTCGGAAATCCAGCCCTCGAGCTGCGCGCGCGTGAGATCGGCCTGGATGTCGAGGAGCGGCGGATCGGCAAACGCGAAGTGCGTCGCGTCCGCGGCGCTGAGCGCCACCTTGGCGCGCTCCACCGCGCGATAGAGGTGGTAGCCGAGGTCGTAGTCGAGGATGTGCACCAGCGCCTCGATGCGCGAGCGCGTCGCGTCGTCGGACTGCGAGGCGATCTCCTCGATGAGCTCCATGTTCTTCTTGGTCTTCAAGAACGAGAGGTGGTGCCAGCGACGGAGCTTCGCGTAGATCCACACCGGCACCTCGAGCTCGCGCCCGAACATCGCCCGATACGTGGCGCCGAGACCGAGCATGGGCGCCACCACGTTGTGCAGGACCTTGGCATCGAGTGCGTCGCCGGCGATCCCGACGCCGTCACTGCCGAGGATGTTTCGCTTGCCGCTCTTGCGATGCGATGGGCCCACCTCGATGAGCGAGAAGTCGCTGGTGCCGCCCCCGAAGTCGGCGATGAGGACGCGCTGATCGTGATCGAGCTGTTGCTCGTAGTAGTACGCGGCGGCGACGGGCTCGTACTCGAAGACCACGTCGGTCCAGCCCACGCGCCCGAGGGCCTCGCGCAGGCGAGCGATGGCGAGCTTCTCGTCGTCGGGCGCGGACGCGTGCGCGAAGTGGACGGGACGACCGACCACGATGCGTTCCCCGAGCGGTCCGAGCTGCTCCTCGGCTTGCGCGCGGAGGTCGGCGAGGAGGAGCGTGAGGAGATCGACGATGGTGTGGGTGCGCGTGAAGATGCTGGTCGCCTGGAAGCCGCGATCGGCGACGTAGGACTTGAGCGACTGGATGAGGCGGCCCTTGCCCTCGGCTTCGAGGTAGCGATCGATGGCGCGTGGGCCCGCGACGGCCTGGTAGCGGCCCCGGTCGTCGCGAGCATCGGGATGGAAGTAGAGGACGGAGCGGAAGGT
>JAYTZB010000805.1:0-8809 GCA_043742085.1 Polyangiaceae bacterium | reverse complement strand
GGGCACTTCGGCGCCTTCGTACCTCCGCAGTCGACGCCGGTCTCGTCGCCGTTCTGCACGGTGTCCGTCGGGCTCGGCACCTGACACACGCCGGTCGTGCACACGCCGCTGACGCAGTCCGTCTTCGCGAGGCAGCCCTTGCCATCGATGCACGCAGGCGACATCGAGCCGCCACAGTCGACGTCGGTCTCGTCGCCGTTCTTCACGCCGTCGGCGGGCGCGGGGACCTTGCACGTGCCGCCGAAGCAGATCTTCGAGGCGCAGTCCGGCGAGCCGCTACACTTCTCTCCAGGGCCGCAGAGCGTGGTGAGCCTCCCGCATGCGGGAGGCGTGAACGCATCGGCGGCGCTTCCGCCATCCGCGTCGACGGTGCCGCCTTCCGTGGCACCGCCGTCACCGTCTGCGATCTGCGGGTCCGAAGGACAGCCGGCGAGCACGACGGCGAAGAGCGCCGCGCCGAGGATGGAGCGGAGCGAAAGCGAAGCGACGACAGGCTGCGGCATGCGAAGGAACCCCTGCTCGGCGAACGAGCGATCACGTTGCACTGCGCAACGCTCCATCTTACCGCCCGGCTCGGATCAACGGCTACCCCCTTCCCTGCCCTTTAAGTAGAGTGCTCACCCGTCTCCACCCGTCTCCACCCGTCTCCCTCGGCCCTCCACCCGTCCCGCCTCGTTCCCTTGCCCACTCGCACCCTCATTTTCTTGCGGCACGGCCAGTACGAGGCCGAGTCGCGCGGTGAGCTCACGCCGCTCGGTCGCGAGCAGGCGCGCCTCACCGGCAAGTACCTCGAGGCCTTCCGCTTCGACGTGGTGTGGTCCAGCACCCTCCCGCGTGCGCGGGAGACCGCGGACATCGTCGCGCATCAGCTCGGCGGCACGCGCGTACGACACACCGGCCTGCTTCGCGAAGGCCTCTATACGAAGGTCGAAGGCTACGACGTGCCGGCCTCGGAGCGCCGCGAGGACCGCGCACGCGCTGACGCAGCGTACGCCAAGATCGTACGCACCAGCCGCGCGGAGCGACTCGAGCTCGTCGTGTGTCACGGGAATCTCATTCGCTACCTCATGTGTCGCGCGCTCCACACGCCGGTCTCGAAGTGGCTCCGCATGACGACGAGTCATTGCGGGCTCACGCGCGTCGTCGTCCGCGACACCGGCGCCGTGCGGGTGGTGTCGTACAACGAAACTTCTCACCTCCCGACGAAGCTGGTGACTTGACCGGGCCGAGGTTCGCGCGGATTCTTCCACACCCTCTTGACCCCGCCCTCGCGCTCGAGCTGGATGCTCCGAGCGGCCGCGGCGCCCGAGCGGTTCCTCACGCGAGGACTCGCCCGCTTCGCCTCGTCCGTTGCTCGTCGTGATCGCCGAAGCGATCGCGTCGACGACGCGCGCGATCCGCGAACCGCATTCGGCGTCGAGCTACCTGGCGAGCTCGTGCAGCTCTTCCGGGCCGGCGGATCACGTCCGCTCGGCGACTTCCGCCCCGCGTTCCGCGCTCCGGCGCAGTCGACGTTCGACGCGCTCCTCGCCGCAGCGCGGCGTAAACATCCGGCGATCGCGCACGCGCGCCTCTGCGCGTACCTCGCGGGCACCGTGCCCTTCGGGGCCACGCGCAGCGGCGAGCTATGGCTCTACGTGCTCGGCGCGCCGACCATGCCATCGCGAGGCGTCGTCGCGACGCTCGATCCGGCGATGCTCGCCGCCCCTCGCCTCCTCTTCCGTGGCGCTTCGACGTTCGCGCTGGCGTGCGCGCTCGACGAGAGCGCCGCCGCCGGCGAGGACGCATCGCGCATCGACGCGGTGCGCAAGCGACTGGCCTCCCCGGGTGTCGCGGAACAAGAAGGAGTGCGCGCCGCGTTCGAGCGCGCGACGGCGCTCCTCGATCTCCTGACCGGGAGCGACCCTGCCGTTCGACGCGCCGCGAAGAAGCTCGCGCCGAGGCCGTTCGAACCGCCTCATCCGCCAGCCAAGTCGCAGACGGTCGCCGCCCGGGGCGCCGCCGCCGCCGCCGCGAAGGCGAGCCGAGGCACGCGTGACGCGATCCCACCGAGCTCGGCGACGCGCATGCTCCTCGCGAAGGGCGAGCGCGTCGATCCGCTCGCGCTCGGCTCGCTCGTCGAAGCCTTCTTCCGCAAGGAAGGCGCCGAGCTCGATGCCATCGTGAGCGCGCAGCTCGCATCGCGCGACGGGATCGTGCGGCAAGCCGCGCTCCTGCTCACCGAGGCGCTCGTCACGACGCGCAGGCCGCGCACGGCTGGCGCCCGCGAGCTCGCGCGCCGTCGCGCGATGGCCCTCCGCGCCGCCCGCGCCGAGGCCGCGCCCGAGAGCACGTCGCCGAGGCGCGGCAGCGCCGAGCTCACGCGGCGGATCATCGACATCATCGATTCACTCCGGCCCGCCACCGATCCGCTCGCCACCACGGAGCCACGCGAGGAGGCGCTGCGCGCGCTCTCCGAGGTCGGCGATCGCTCGGCGGTGCCCGGGCTCGTGGCACGCGCCGTCACCGGCGACGTCGGCGCCGTCGACATGCTCGCGGCGCTCGGCGATCCCAGCGCGGTGGCGCCGCTCGTTGGCCTCCTCCATCGCGCGCCGCAGCGCTATCGCCTCCTCGAGGCCGCCGTGGTGCGCGCGCTGGCGGCGCTCGATGCCGGCAGCACATCGCATGCACTCCACACGCTTCTCTCGGACAACCCGATGCCCAGCTGGCGCGAAGGCATCGAGCGCGGCGTTCTCGTGAAGGAGCTCGTCGCAGCGCTCGGTGCGCTGCGCGACGAGAGCGCTGGTCCCGCGCTGCTCGAGGTCCTCTCGTCGACCAGCCAGGAGTACCGCGCCATCCTTCCTGTCGCGGCGTGGGCGCTCGGGCGCATCCATCATCTTCCCGCGCTCGCGACGCTGGAGCGTCTGCTCTCGTCTCCGAAGGAGCCCCCCACGTGCGAGGCGATCTGGGCGGTCGGCGCGATCGGCGCCGTCCACGAGCACGCACGCGTGCGGGCTGGCGCGCTCCTCGATCGCCTCTCGGGCCTCGAGCCCGGCGCCGAGATGGTGCGGCTCACCGCGCTGTCGAAGGTCCGCGCGACGTCCGGCGACGCACCGCGCACCTCCGACCTGCGCGTCGCGCTCGAGCGCGCGCTGTGGGAGCCGGCCTTCCGCCAGGAAGAGACGTCACGCCGGCGTACCTGGGCGCTTCGTTCGCTCGAGGAGCTGGCCGCTGCGCGCGGTCCTCGCGGCGCGCGCGCCGCGGTGCCCGCACATCGCAAGAAGGCGCGGGGCGCAGCGAAGAGCGACGACCTCGACCCGTATTTCCTGGGTCACGAGGCGGTCCGCTACTTCGTCACGCGCGACGCGCACGCGCTCCGTCGCGCCGCCGAGGATGCGTTCGCCGCGTGGTCGATCCCCGTGCCGGCCACGCGCCGTTACTACGTCTTCGAGGTCGTCGACCTCGAGCGACGCGGCGGCCTCGTCGCGCTCCACGAAGCGCTGCGCGATCCGCTCGGCATCTTCCGGCACAACGTCGCGACGCGCCTTGCCGAGCGCGCCGACCCGTCGTCGGTGCGTCCTCTCGCGGAGGCCACGGCGCGGCTCTTCGCCGAGCCGCCGACGTCGACCTACGAATACGACGACGCCCCGAGCCATCTCGTCGCCTTCGTACGCGCCCTCGCGAAGATGAATCGCCCCGAGGGTAACGACGTCCTCATCGAGGGCCTCCGCGGTGGCAATCATCAGGTCCGGGCCGTGGTCGCCGAGAACGCTCCCGACGACGAGCGCTTCGTCCCCGAGCTGATGGCGATGCTCGGCGATCCGCGCAGCTTCCTTCGCTCGCGCGCCGAGCGCTCGCTCGCTGCGCTCAAGGCTGGCTCCGGAGCGCCTGGCCCCGGCGGGCCGAGCCTCGAGAGCCGGAGCGGCAGCGACGCCCCTCCGCGACGCGCGCCGCTCTGAGTCTGTGTGATAATGCCCGCCGCATGACCAACGGGCCCGCCTCGCTTCGCCCGTCGAGTCAGGAGGGCGCGCAGAACGCCAAGCATCGACTCCGGGTGAGCAGCGGCGACGCGCGAGCGAGCCTGCCCAGCATCAAGGCGGTCGGCCAGAAGCTGGCGCCGCACGAGGACTTCTATCACTGGGTCCTCACGCTCTCCTGGCGCGCATTCTTCGGCTGGATGACGGTCGCGTACTTCCTGACCAACGCGCTCTTCGCGCTCGCGTACCTGGCGGTGCCGGGCAGCGTCGCGAACGTGAACGGGTATCTCGACTGCTTCTTCTTCAGCGTCGAGACCTTCGCCACCATCGGCTACGGCGTGATGGCGCCGCAGTCGAGATACGCGCACGTCGTCGTCAGCTTCGAGGCGCTGGCCGGCATCGTCGCCACCGCCCTGATCACGGGCATCACGTTCGCGCGCCTCGCGAGGCCGACCGCGAAGGTGCTCTTCTCCCAGAAGGCCGTGGTCGCCACGCGTGATGGTGTCCCGACGCTCCAGTTCCGCATGGCCAACTGGCGTCGCAACCAGATCGCCGAAGCGCAGCTCTCCGCGATGATCCTCCTCACGGAGGTGACCAAGGAAGGCGAGACCATGCGCCGGCCCACCACGTTGAAGCTGGTCCGCGACAAGAACCCGATGTTCCTCCTCACGTGGACGGCGCTGCATCCCATCGACTCCGACAGCCCGCTGTTCGGCGGCGAAGCGGCGCTCGAGAGGCTGCGCGAGATGAAGGCCGAGATCTTCCTGACGCTCACCGGTCTCGACGAGACCCTCGCGCAGACCATCCACACCCGCTACCGGTATCAGCTCGACGACATCGTGTACAATGCACGCTTTGCGGACATCCTCTCGCTGACTGCCGACGGTGTCCGGATAATCGACTTCGACAAGTTCCACGACATCGACATGCTCGACGACCAGGGCAAGCCGGTCGGCGCCAGGCCGACGTGAGGAGACCATGACGAACCCCGCAGCAGAAGCGCCGACCAGGCGTGCCGACGGCTTCCTGCACCGGAAGATCGACGTCGGCGCGGTCCATCTCCACGTCGCCGAGGCGCGGCCGCGACGGCCCGACGGCACGGTCGCCGACGGCACCGAGGAGGTCGACGCCGACGTTCCGCTCGTCGTGCTGATGCACGGATTTCCGGAGTTCTGGTGGTCGTGGCGTCATCAGCTGAAGGCGTTCGCCGATGCCGGCATCTGGGCGGTGGCCCCCGACATGCGCGGCTACGCGGAGTCCGACAAGCCGGTGGGCGTCGCGAGCTACGAGGTCGAGCCGCTGGCCGACGACATCGCCGGGCTCGTCCATGCGCTCGGACGCAAGACCGCGATCATCGTCGGTCACGACTGGGGCGCGATGGTGGCGTGGGTGGTGGCGCAGCGACATCCCGAGCTCGTGTCACGGCTCGCCATCCTCAACGTGCCGCATGCCGAGCAGATGCGGAGGGGGCTCCGGCGCCCGAAGCAGCTCCGAAAGAGCTGGTACATGTTCTTCTTCCAGCTCCCGGCAGGCATCCCCGAGCGAGCCATCGCGAGGAACGACTGGGCCTACCTCCGCAATCTCTTCACGAGCGAGGGCTTCGCGCCCGACGAGATCGAGCCCTACGTGAAGGCCATGGCGACCCCCGGCGCCATCACCGCCGCGATGAGCTACTACCGCGCGGCCATCCGGCGCGTCGTCGCCGGCCGTCCGCCGACGTCGACGCGCATCGAGTGTCCCGTGCTCGTCATCTGGGGCGATGCCGACAAGCATCTCGGCAAGGAGATGGCGGAGCCGCCGCATCGCTTCGTACCCAACGCGCGCGTCGAGCACATCCCCGAGGCCACGCACTGGGTGCAGAACGCGGCGCCCGAGAAGGTCAACAAGCTGCTGCTCGCCTTCGTGCAGCACGAAGGGCCTATTTCTTCGCGAAGAATGCCTTGAGCTGCGGAGCGACGTTCTCGGGGGTCGTGGCCCCCCAGTCGTTGCCGTTGATGGAGCGGCCGGTCGACTTGCCGTGCGCATCGATCTCGAAGACCACCGGGATCACGGTCGGCACGAGATCGAACGTGCTCAGGCTGCTCGACCAGTCGTCGACGTCGAGGCGGATGACATAGGTCCCGTTGAACGCGTCCTTCATGCGCGCGTCGGTCATGCCCGCTTCGAGCTGCTTGCAGGGCTTGCACCACTCGGCGCCGATCTCCACGAAGGGCCGGAGCTGCTGCGCGTTCGCCTTCGCCACCTCGGCGGGGAGGATGGTGTCGAGCTCACCCGACGAGGGCTTCAGCTGGACGAAGACGCTCCGTTGCGGACCGCTTGCGGCGGGCGACGGGTCTCGCTTGCACGCGGAGGCCGACGCGACCAACGCCACGAGCACTGCCGCCCCCATTGCCGCCCCCACGCGCGACCGGATCGGGAATAGCATCGGGGCATCATGGCCGGTGGTCCCGCCCCTGTCGAGCTGAGCGCCGACTGCACGACGTGCGGGCTCGAGACCGGAGTCGTCGAGGTCTACGACACGCGCGTGGCTGCGTGTCGCTTCGGTCTTCCCGCGTCGGCACGGTGCAGGCTGTGCGGCGTCTCGCACGAGGGCACGTTCAATCGTCCTGCCGCGCGCCCCATGCACGACGTGCCGGCCAATCGCTGTCCGGCATGCCTGCAGGAGATCGGTCCGCGTAGCCTCGACGACCGTCGCTGCGCGAAGTGTGGCGCGCACGCAACGCTCGCGCTCGTGGCACCGGCTGCTTCGCTGGACTCGGAGGCCGCGCTCCTCGCGGCGCTCGATGCGTGGAGCACGCGCGAGCACTGGACCTCGCGAGCGGCGCTCCTCGAGGCGACCTTCTGCGATCCCGATCTCGGTTCGCTGCTGCTCCGTATCCGTCGCAACGAGCCGCTCGAAGTGCTGGCCGATCCGTTCAGCGGCGCGGCGCCGACCGCGCTGCAGCGCATCTCGGTGCCGCCATACGCGGCGTCCGCTGCCACCTCGACCATGACGTCGGCGGGACAGCAACCATCGGCGGTACCGCCGCCGCCGCCGCCGTCAGCGCCGCCGCGCGCCATCGTCTATCCGCTCGTGTCGGTCATCGCTGCCGACGGCGAGATCCATCCCGCGGAGCGCGCGCTCGTCGATCGCTTCCTCGAGAGCGAGGGCCTTGCTCCGCTCACGGAGCAAGAGTTCCGCGTGCATCACCCGACGGCGGTCGCTCATCTCGTACCGAAGGAGCGTCGCGAGATGGTGGTGCAGCTCATGTGCGAGACCGCGACCGCCGACGGCATCGCCGACGAGAGCGAGCGCCGCGTCATCCGCGCCTACGCCGCCGCGTGGGAGGTGCCGAGCGAGAAGGTGGAGTTCTGGATGTGGGGCTACGAGAACATGAGCTCTTCGCCGCTCCGAACGCTCTGGGTGAAGCTCCGGCGCTTCGTCCTCTCTGCGCGATGGAGCGACGCCGGACAGGAGAGTCGATGACGAAGGACGAGAGCTCGAAGCACGACGACACCGCCGGCAAGTCGCCGGATTGGGCGTCGATGTTCGCGCCCGAGGAGTGGGCCTGGTTCGTCGCGACGCTCGCCGCCGATCTGGATGGTCGCGGAATCACGCATCGCTTCGACATGGAGGCGGGCTGCCTGCACCTGGACGTGGTGGGCCCGATCCCGAACGTGCTGGGTCTGCAGAACCTCGCGCAGATCTGCCGCGCGCGCCCGCGCGACGCCTGGGCGGCTTTGATGCGTCATCACTTCGACATCGCGCTCGATCCGAGCAACAGCAAGGGCGCCGACGACCTGGCAAAGGACTGGACCCTCGCGCGCGACGCGCTGAAGATTCGCCTCTATCGAGAGGACCACCTGCCGAGCGGCGTGCAGCTTGTGACGTGGCACGTCGCCGAGGGCCTGGTCGCGGTGCTCACGTTCGATCTACCGGACAGCGTGATCTCGGTACGGAAGCCGGATCGCGACACGTGGGACGTGAGCGACGAGGAGCTCTACGAGACCGCGCTCGAGAACGTGCGCCGCGAAGGCCTGCTCGTCGCGAAGAAGATCCCGGTAGGCGACTCGGCATCGGTGTACGTGCTCGAGGGCGGAAACACGTTCTTCGCCGCGTCACACGCGCTCTTCCTCGAGGACTACTTGATGAACGAGAGCATGGTCAGCCCCGCGGGCTTCCAGGGCGAGTTCGGCGCGGTCATCGCCATCCCGCAACGCCACGTCGTCATCTATCACCCGATCGACGACCTCCGCGTCGTGACGGCCATCCAGAGCATGCTCGTCACCGCCGCCAACATGTTCGCCGACGGTCCGGGCTCGATCAGCGCCGACCTCTACTGGCTGCCGCCCGACGATCACGAGGGCGAGGACCTCCTCGTGCGTCTGCCCTGCGAGCGCGTCGACGACGCGCTCCGCTTCATGCCGCCGCCGGAGTTCGTCAAGGTCCTCAACTCGCTCGACCCGCCGCCGCAAAGGGACTGAAGAGCTCACAAAGGGCCTCGCCGCCGCGGCGCCGACGCGTAGAATCGCCGGCGGTCTCCGGGCATCGATGACGACGAACGATCGCGAGCACTCCGTTCCACTGGACGTCGCCACGGACCGCCCGCGATCGGCTGGACGTGCCCGGCGCACCGCGACCGTCTCCCTCGAGGCGAGCGACGCCGTCGTGGCACTGGGCGAGCCGGCGCTCGTCGCAGCCTGGGCAACGCTCCTCGCGCGGCACGCGGGCACCTCGGCGGTGGTGGTCGGAGTGCCCGGTGGTGGTGATCACGTCATCCCGGTGATCGTCGACATCGGCGACGACGCAACGTTCGAGGATCTCGTACGCCGCGTCGAGCGCGCCCTCGACGACGGTCGCGCGCGCGGCGAGA
>JAYTZB010000804.1:0-3156 GCA_043742085.1 Polyangiaceae bacterium | reverse complement strand
TCCTCGCTGATGACACGCACGCGTCGGCTTCCAAGGAGCCGCGCGAGCGTCGTCTTGCCGGTACCGCTCGGCGCGACGAACGCCACTATCGCGTCGTGGTGGAGAACGGCCGAGGCATGAAGCACGCGATGGCCGGCAAGCGCGAGGACGTGCGGCGCCACCAGCCGCAAGACGTGCGAGCCACCCGCGCCGCCCACACCACGGATCGCTCCTGCGCCGCGCTCCACGCTGCGGCCGCGCTCATCGAGCCACGCAACCGGCCGCCCATCGAGCTCCATCTCGTAACCGCCACGCGCGCTCGCGCGGAACTGCGGTGGGCCTACGTCCGAGGCCATTCCTCGGCGCCGGTCGGGCATCGAAGCGAGGATGGCGCGCACGTCGCGCTCCGCACGTGCGTGGGTGACGGCATATGCGCGGACCAGCGCCGCCGCTGCCCCGGCGAGGTCGGCGCCGCGACCAAGCGCGCGAAAGACCACCACTGCCGTGGCACCGGCGCGATAGAGCTCGCCGCTCCTCGTGTCGAGGACCACGCCCTCACGCCCGATCGCGGAGAGGATGAAGCGCCTCCCGTCGATCGCGCTCACAGTCGCCCTTTCAAGCTAGCAACCGGCCCTGCCCGCTCAGCCGTTGATCTCGCGACCCAGCTGCGCGACGTAAGCGCGCAAGAATGCCACGCGCTCCTCGGCCAGCGCGCGCGCGGTCTTCGTGTGGAGACGCTCCGGGATCACGAGCAGCTTCTTGAAGACGTGGTCGAGCCCCCACAGCTTGTCGTCGGGCGCGCGCGTCGCGCAGAACGGATCCTCCGGCGCATAGAACGGCCGCTTCATGTCGGCGCAGGTCGCCCACATCCGTGCGAGGCCGATGGCGCCGAGCGCGTCGAGGCGATCGGCGTCCTGGAGGATCCGGCTCGGCAGCGCGTCGGGGACGACACCCTTCGAGAACGAGTGATCGCGGATCGCCGCACAAACAGGGTCGATCAGCCAGGTCGGCGCGCCTTCGACGTCGAGCAGCTCGCGCGCCTTCTCTGCGCAGCGATCACCGGCGCGCGCGGAGTCGGGATGGTTCTTCGGCAACGTGAAGAGCTCGTGGAGGAGCGCCGCGGTTGCCGCCGCTGCTTGCACGTCCTCGCTGGACGCTTCGCCGCGCGCCACCGCGAGCGCGTTGCCGACCACGCGCTCGACATGGAAGAAATCGTGCGCAGGCTCGGCGCTGCGAGCCTGCGTACAGGCCTCTGCCTCGAGCCGCGTCCAGAGCGCGGCAGCGACGCCCTCCGGCGCTCTCATGGGCTCACGCCTCTCATGGCTTCACCGCGCGGCGGTCCATGGTCTTGTCGCCGAGCGGCGGCGGGCTCCACGCGAGCAGCGCATCGAGCAGCGGCTCCGGCTCGTCGGCCGACACGTAGAGCTGCGCGTGCTGCGGCGCCGCGAAGGCATGCGCGATGGTGTGGTCGAGGAGCGCGAGCAGCGGACCGAAGTAGCCCTTCGTGTCGAGGAACGCGCTCGGCTTGTCGTGGAAACCGATCTGCGCGAGCGTCAGCACCTCGAAGAGCTCGTCGTACGTACCCCAGCCGCCCGGCATGGAGATGAAGGCGTCGGAGAGGAGGATCATGCGCTCCTTCCGTTCGTGCATGGAGTCGGTGAGGAACAGCTCCTTCAGGCCATCGTGCGCGATCTCCTTGGAGACGAGCCCGCGCGGGATGACCCCCACCACCTCTCCGCCCTCGGCCAGCGCCGCGTCCGCGAGGCGTCCCATCAGCCCGACCTTCGCGCCCCCGTAAACCAGGGTGATTCGTCGCCTGGCAATCGCCGCGCCGAGCGCCGCCGCGGCGTCGCCGAACGCAGGATCGCTCCCCGGTCGCGAGCCGCAGAACACGCAAATGCTCCGGACCGTTCGGCCCTCCGCCATCGTCCGGAGCGTAGCAGCTAAATGCCGTTGCACGTATGCTGCGACACATGAGCAGCGCGTCCGGCCCTGTCGACGTGCTCGGACTGGTCGGCAGCACGATCGACCAGGTCCGCTTCGACGCATGCGTCGACGCCGGCGGCTTCGGCCTCATCTATCGCGGCTACCACGAGGGCCTCGGTGAGACCGTCGCCATCAAGTGCCTCCGCATCGCCTCGATGCAGAAGACCAACGAGGCTATCCGCGAGGCGCTCGCCGGACGCTTCCGCGACGAGACGAAGCTGCTCTATCGCCTGTCCCAGGGCAACCTCGACATCGTCCGTTGCATCAGCAGCGGCACGCTCATCGCGCCCACGACCCAGGAGTACACGCCGTACATGGTCCTCGAGTGGCTCGACGGCTGCACGCTCAGCGCCGAGCTCAAGGAGCGACGCGCGCAGAAGCTGAAGCCGCGCACCCTCGAGGCGGCGGTGCAGCTCCTCGACAGCGCGGCGCTCGGTCTTGCGTACGCGCACGGTCACGACGTCGTTCATCGCGACGTGAAGCCGGGCAATCTCTTCCTCACGCGAACCCGCGAAGGCGTTCGCATGAAGGTGCTCGATTTCGGGCTCGCGAAGATCATGTCCGACGAGTCGATCGGCGTGAGGCCAAGCGTCGAGACCGGTGTCGGCGTCCACTTCTGCTCGCCGTCGTATGGCGCGCCGGAGCAGTTCTCCGGCTCGATCGGCAAGATCGGACCGCACACCGACGTGTACTCGCTCACGATGGTGCTCCTCGAGTGCATGACCGGGGAGAAGGTGCGGCCCGCGGGCTCGCTCGCCGACGGCCTGCTCAAGGCCATCGATCCGAAGACGGGATCGCCGAGCGCGTCGAGCCTCGGCCTCCACGTTCCGAGGATGGTCGAGGAGCTCCTCCTCCGGTCGCTGGCGCAGGATCCGCTCGAACGCCCGCGGGATGCCGGAGTGTTCTGGTCGGAGCTCAAGGCGGCGATCGCGAGCGCGCCGCGACCGAACCTCGCCGCCGCCACCGTGATGGACAATGCGGTCGGCGACGCCATGCTGCAGGTGCGCGCAGCCGTGGCGCGCGCGTCGAAGCCGCCCGCGGCCGCGCCGTTCACCGGAACGATGCTCATGCAGAACGCGCCGCAGGGCGCGCCGCATCTCGTGCCGCATCCTTCGCAGCTGCCGTCCGGCGCGCCTCCGGCCGACGCGCCCGCGATCTCGCACGGCACCGCTCCGCTCGCTGCGCCGATGC
>JAYTZB010000803.1:0-13438 GCA_043742085.1 Polyangiaceae bacterium | reverse complement strand
CTGAAGGAGGGAGCCGGCGCCCGCGCCGTCGAGCTGCATGCCCTCGCGGCGCATCTCCAGGAGCGCATCTGGCGGACCGAGCATCGCGAGCAGGACGCGAAGGAGGCCGTCGACCTCTACCGAGCGGCGGGCCGCGATCTGGCGCTGCCGGGAGCGTGTGATGCAGCAACGCGCGGCGCGAAGCTCGCGGGCGAGCTCGCGAAGGACGCGCAGACCACGTACGCGGAGCTCTATCGGGTGCAGCGTCGGTCCACGAGCGCCGACGGCGGCGCCGGCGGGATCTGCGCGTCGTCGGTCGACGAGCCGCTCGCGGCGCTGAGCGCGTTCCGCCCCGCGCCGCAGGTGCTCGATGCCATCGATCAGGGCCTCGCCGGCGAAGGCGCGATCGCGCTCGCGAAGGAGGATGCGAGCGCGCGTGGTGTCGTATCGGCGCCGCGCATCACCCAGATCGAGCAGTGGACGGGGGCCGAGGGCGCGCGCGTCGTCGTCCATCTCGATCGCGCCGCGCGCTTCCGCGTGGGCGATGCCCCGAGCGCCGGCGGCCGCGGCGCGCGCACGTACATCGAGCTCGACGGCGTCGAGCTGGGCAGTGCGGCGCGTGAGACCGCGCTCGGCGGCATCGTCTCGCGCATCGTCGCCGAGCCCACGTCGACCGGCTCGCGCGTCGCCCTCGATCTCAACGGCCCCGCATACCGACGCGTCTTCCACCTGCTCGAGCCGTACCGCGTGGTCATCGACATCGCGCGCCAGCCCCCCGGCGCCGGACCCACCGGCAAGGGACGCAGCGTCGCGCGCGTCGTCCTCGACCCCGGTCATGGCGGCAACGATCCCGGCGCGACCGGCCCCACCGGGTTGAAGGAGAAGGACGTCACGCTCGCCATCGCGCACCGGGTGGCGCCGGTGCTCGCGCGCTCCGGCGTCGAGATCACGCTGACCCGCGACGATGATCGCTTCGTCACGCTCGAGGAGCGCACCGCGCGCGCCAACGCATTCGGCGCCGATCTCTTCGTCTCGATCCACTGCAATGCCGCGGAAAACAAGGCTCGCAAGGGCGTCGAGACCTACGTGCTCGACACCACCGCCAGCGAGACGGCCGGCAAGATCGCCGCGCGCGAGAACGGCGCGAGCGCCGGCGCGAGCAACGAGGTCGCGCAGCTCCTCGCTTCGATGCGCGTCGCCGACCAGGCGTCGCGCTCGACGCGCCTCGCGGAGCTGATGCAGCGCGCGGGCATCGCCTCGCTCGCGAGCCAGTACGAGAACGTGACCGACGGCGGCGTTCATCGCGCCGGCTTCTACGTGCTGGTCGGCGCGCGGATGCCAGCGATCCTCCTCGAGACCAGCTACATCTCGAACGCCGTCGAGGAGCAACGCCTCGGGTCCGCGGACTACCAGCAGCGCATCGCCGACGCGATCGCGAACGCCATCAAGGCGTATCGCGAAGGCCGGTGAGGCCGGTGATCAGAACACGAGCTCGAGGCCGAGCGCGCTGCGGTACTGCGGGTACGCGAACGGCGCGCCCCGGAGCTGCGGGACCGGGACCGCGACGCCGAGCGCGTCGAAGATCACGTAGACCGCGGGGCTGACCTTCCACTCGAGTCCGAGCGGGACGGCACCGACGAAGATGCCGGTCGTGCCTCGCGGTGCCCCGTAGAGATCGATGAGCATGGTCGAGGTGCCGAGGTTCAGGGTCGAGCGCAGGTTCACCTGCTGGAAGCGCAGCGGGTAGTGGATGATGCCCGTCGCGTAGGCGTTGAACGCGCCGGTCCGGAAGCGCTTCGTCTGCTCGGCGAACCAGCCGTTCACCTCGCCGTCGACGCCCACCGAGATGAGCTGCGACAGCCGGAAACGAAGGCCGAACTGGCCGCTCAGCGCCGGGTTCGTGATCGATCCCGAGAACGCCGCGTAGAGACCGAAGAACGAGCTATGCGCCTCCTCGGTCTTCTCCGCCTTCGCCTCGCCGGTGGTGGGGACGCCGGGCGGCGGCTTGTTGGCGTCGAGCGCGACGGCGGCGCCGGTCTGCGCGTCGGTGGTCACTGCGCCCGACGGCGCCGTCGACGGCGGCGGCGCGACCGGTGAAGGCGACACGGGCGCGGGCGTGCCGGCCGCGGGCGCGGGCATCGTCTGCGGGTCCGTGGTCTGCGCGCGCGCGAGCGACGGCGCCGCGAGGCAAGCGAGCGCGATGGGCAATGCGGCGATCACGGAAAGACGACGGCGCCGGCGCCGCGCGAGCAGCGCGATCCCGAGCAAGCAGACGCCGCCCGCCGCAAGCCCGCCCGACGAACCGCCGAGCATCGAGCAGCCGCAGCCCGCGGAGACCTGGTACTGGCGCTCGGGTGCATCGCACCAACCATTGGCCTCGGTGCATCCCGGCTCGAAGGTGAGGTACTTCGCCAGCGTCGCCTCTACCGCGGCCAGCTTCGTCTCCCTCGCGCCGGGGTCGAGCATGGCGTGCATCAGCTCGAGCGAAGCCTGCGAGGCCACGCCCATGTTCTGCGTTCGCAGCGGATCCAGGCTGTCGCACTGATCGAGGCCGTTGCGATGAACCGGGCCGTCACGCGACTCCGTCTCGTTGTTGTTCACCCACTCGATCCAGTTGAGGACGGTCCGCACCCTCATGCGGTCTGCCGAGCGGAACGAGTGGGTGAAGCCGTCCTGAAGCGTGTGGACCGCCTGGCCCATGCGCACCCAGAACAACGGCAGCGAGGCCGTCACGCTCCCACGCAGCGACAGCTTCACGTCGAGGTCGACGCGGCGATTCGGATCCGGGACGCCGTTGGCGTCGAGACCGTCGAGGGCCTCGACGAGCTTGCCGCGGATGAAGGCCTTGCAGGTCTCGAGCGCGCGCTCGCTGCCACCGGGCTCGTCGTCCTCGACGGCCCTCAGGCAGTGCTCCCTCTGGTTCTCCGGGTTGCCGTGGACGGCCGCGAGCTGGCTGACGTCAGTAGGCCCGCGCCCGTGGAGATCGTTGTCACGAACCCCGATGATGAACGCCGTCGACGCGATGTCCTTCATGTCCCCGTCGAGCGAGAAGGGAACGTCGGTGATCAGCGCGAGGTCGTTTTGATCAGGAGTCACCGCCGGCGCATTGGTGACCTGCGTGCGAAGCGTGCGGAGTGCACTCATCGTGATGCGCTCGTGGCACCCGGCGCTGACGGCGCTCTCGTAGGAGTAGGCCGCGGCCGACGTCTCCGACGCTGCGAGAAAAAGAGGCACGCCAAACGACACCACGCTGAGGCAAAACGCGACTCTAGACACTTTTTGGCACCTTCTAGACGGATAAACCTGACTGTCGCCCCGTCGTGCTCCAGCTTCAGCAAGCGCCGCGCCAAGCGCGAGCGTCGTTTATTCCTTCAGACCACGGCGAGCGCGCGCGCCAGCTCGCCTGGCAGCTTCACGATCTCGCGCACCGGCAGGACGATGTCCGCACCGTGCGTACGCACGGCATCCTCGCCGGGACCGCCATCGGTGCTCGTCACCACCACGAAGACCGGCCATGACGTCGCGGCGTCGGCCTTGAGCGCCGCGAGGACCCCCGGAAAGCCGAGCGTCGCGTCGCTGTCGCCGAGGATGACGGCGTCCGGCGCCTCGGCGACCAGATGCGCGACCGCCGCCGCACCGCTGCCATGCCGGCGCAGGGAGAACCGCGAGCCGAGCCGCTTGGCGAGCTCTTCGAGGGAGAGCGCCGCGCCCTCGAGCAGCGACGCGCCCAGCGCGAGCGCGATGGACGGCCGCGCGCGGACCAGCGCATCGGGCAACGGATAGCCGTGCGCGCGAAGGAACCGCACGACGTCGTTGCGCCGGAAGCGGAGGTGTCGCCCGTCGGTGCGGAAGTGCGGGACCTTCCCCTTGTCGGCCCAGTGATGGACGGTCTTGAGGTCGACCTCGCAGAAGTCCGCGACGATCTGTGCGCTATACACGTTCGCCGCCGACGACGAGGTCGCTCCTCGACGCGCCGACGCGCGCGCCGTCAGCTGGGGGGATTTTCGGAGAGCCATCGTTCCCCACGGAGCACGTAGCGCGTGGGTCCCGGCACGCGCTGCTCGCGCACGTCGTGCTCGGGATCCCCCGGCAGGACCAGCGCCATGGTCTCGCCGCCTGCGTCGGAGTGCTTCACGAGGCGCGGGCAGATGGGGTCGAGGTTGCTCGAGCTGGCGAGCGACAGCACCTCCTCGATGGAGGAGCAGTCCGCCAGCATCGCGATGGTGCGATGCGTGGGCGGCATGAGCTGTACCTCGCCGCTCTCGAAGCGGCGGAGCACCTCGGCGGGCGTCGCCCAGAAGCTGGCCATCGTCTCGTGCTCGTCGTGGAAGCCGGTCTGGCCTTCGGGCGCGATGGCCACGAAGAAGCGCGCATCGAAGCGCCGCGACTCGGCCTCCGGCGTGATCCAGCGCGCGAACGGATGCAGCGCCCCGAGGTCGAGCCGGAGCCGTCGCTTCGAGAGGAACGCGCGCAGTGCGTCGGGCACCGTCGTCAGCTCCTTGCGTAGCGCGAAGAGCTCGTCTTGCTTCACCCGACCGTCGCTCACGTGGAGAATGGCCGCTTCTTCGAGCGTCTCACGCGCGCCGGCGATCGCGAGCGATCGGAAGTGCGCATCGCTCGACGTGAAGGGGACGCTGCCTCGCGTGGGAAGCCGTGGCGGCGTCGTGAGCGGTGTCCACTCGGCGAGCACGTCGGAGCCGTCGAGCTTGCCACCGGGGAACACGATGGCGCCGCCCATGAAGCGGCTCTTCTTGTTCCGCTCCACGCAGAAGACCTCGATGCCGCCGCCGTCCTTCGGGCGCACGATCACGAGCGTCGAGGCGTCCTTCGGAGCAACGGGCGCGCGGTCGGCTTTCAGGTCGAGCACGGCCGCATCATACTAGCGCGCTACCGCGGCGCTAGCGCGCCGCCATGCCTTGCGCGCGAAGCGCCGTGCGATGCCGTTCCTGCGCATATTTCTCGATGCGTCGCTGGCCGTCGGGCTCCTCGACGAAGCAGAGCGCGTCGCGCTCGTCGTCGCCGATGATGTCGAGGAGGATCTCGGCGGCGTGCTCGGCATCGACGCCCAGGTCTCCGCGACCAGGCAGCTCGATGACCGCCTTCTTCACCGAGAGCCCAGTGAGCGCATCGAGGATGCGCGTGAGGATGGTCCGGAACGCCGCGTCGTCGAAGCTGGCCCGCGGTCCGAGCCCGCAGGCGAGGAGCTTGTCGAAGGGAAGGCGAGGCCGCGCGGGAATGACGAGCACCTCGCCGACGTCGCCGATGAGGAAGCCCTTCTTCGCGAGGCGGCTGAGCCGTCCGGCGAGCCGCCAGTCCAGCAAGCATGCGAGCCCGGTGAAGGGGCGCTCGTCCTTCCAGATCCCGCACACCACGACCTCCGAGCCGACCTCGTCGAGGCGCCGAAGATCGGGCGTCACGAAGCGGAGGTCGATGCGGGCCTGGTTGCGCGGCTCGTTCACTAACCCTTCGGGCCTTCGTCCCGGCGGCCGAGGTTCTCGGCGATGCGGTCGAGCACACCGTTGACGAAGCCGCTCGACTCGTCGGTGCCGAAGGACTTCGCGAGCTCGACGGCCTCGTCGAGAATGACGGCGCGCGGAACGTCGTTGCGGAACATCAGCTCCCACGTTCCGAGCCGCAGGAGGTTGCGATCGACGCGCGACATGCGCTCGAGCCGCCAGTTCTGCGAGGCCGCGGTGACCTTCTTGTCGATGCCGTCGAGGTTGTCGGCGACGCCGCGCACGATGGTGTCCGCGTACGGCTTGCCCTCGGGGTCCGCGTCCTCGAACGTGCGCCAGAACAGCTCGATCGCCTGCTCGGAGGACACACCGGAGCCCTCGAGCTGGAACAGCATCTGAAGCGCAGCTTCTCGCCCCGATCGCCGTGCGCCCATCTTACAGGCCGGCGCCGTCGAACGCGCGCTCGAGCGACACCATCTCGATCGCCGAGAGCGCAGCGTCCCAGCCCTTGTTGCCGGCCTTGGTGCCCGCGCGCTCGACGGCCTGCTCGATGCTGTCGGTCGTGAGCACGCCGAACGCGATCGGTATGCCGCTCGCGAGCGACACGTGCGCAACGCCCTTGGCGACCTCGCCGGCGACGTAGTCGAAGTGGGGCGTCGATCCGCGGATGACCGCGGCGAGCGCGATGATGCCGTCGACGGTGCTGCGCGGCCGCTTCGAGCGGGGGTTTGCGCCGCGCTCGGTGCTGGGGCCGGCCTCCTCGACGGCACGTCCGCGCGGGCCACGCGCGATGCGCTGCACCGCGAGCGGGATCTCCCACGCGCCCGGTACGCGGACGAGCGTGACGTTCGCGTCGTCGCCGCCGTGCCGGGCGATCGCGTCGAGCGCGCCTTCCACGAGCCGATCGACGATGAAGTGATTGAAACGACTCGCGACGATGGCAAATTTCGCCCCCTTCGGGACGATGAGGTTGCCCTCGATCACGCGACGATCACCTGAGCCAGCCATCTTCTCTCCTAACGCGTCATCACGTTCAGTGGCGTGCTCTCGACGACCTCGAGCCCGAAGCCGGAGAGCCCGGCGATCTTACGCGGGTTGTTCGTGAGCAGGCGGATCTTGTGCACCCCGAGGTCGGCGAGGATCTGCGCGCCGATGCCGAACTCGCGGAGCGGGCTGTCGGCGAGACCGCTGCTGGCCGCCGGATCGCTGCCGGGGCCGCCGCCGCCGCCGCCGTCGGCGGAGGCTACGAGCTGCGCGATCTCCGCGGCAGGCGACTGCCGCGCGGGGAGGTAGACGATGACGCCCTTCTTCTCCGCCTCGATGCGCCGCATCGCCTCGCGGAGGTTGCGACCGCCGTCGCGCGGCGTCGATGCGAAGACATCGCCGATGATCGATCCTGAGTGCATGCGGCAGAGGATGGGCTCCGACGCCGACAGCGTGCCGAGCGTGAGCGCGACGAACTGGCGCGAGTCGGTCGAAGACTCGTACGCAGTGACGGTCCAGCGGCTGCCGGTCTCGTCGAGCTCGATCTGGCCCGACTGGACGCGACACACGAGGCGCTCGGTCTGGAGCCGGTACTGGATGAGGTCCGCGATGGTGACGATGCGAAGGCCGTGCTTCTTGCCGAAGATCTCGAGGTCCGGCATCCGGGCCATCGAGCCGTCCTCCTTCATGATCTCGCAGATGACGCCCGCGGGGACGAGCCCGGCGAGGCGCGCGAGATCGACGGAGCCTTCGGTCTGACCGGTGCGCACGAGCACGCCGCCGCTGCGGGCGCGGAGCGGGAAGATGTGGCCGGGAGTGACGAGCTCCTCCGGCTTGCACTCGGGGCTCGCCGCGACGCGAATGGTATGCGCGCGATCGGCGGCGCTGATGCCGGTGGTGACGCCCGTGCGCGCCTCGACGCTCACCGTGAAGGCGGTGCCGAGCGACGGGCCGGACCGTCCGGGCGAGGCCATCATCGGCAGATCCAGCCGCGCGATGGCCTCCTCGGTCATGGTGAGGCAGATGAGGCCGCGCCCGTGCGTGGCCATGAAGTTGATGGCCTCGGGGGTGGCGAACTGCGCCGCCATCGTGAGGTCGCCCTCGTTCTCGCGATCCTCGTCGTCGACGAGGATCACCATCTTGCCGGCGCGGATGTCGGCGATTGCGCCGTTGACGCGTTCGAGGAGCTTGGGTTCGATATTGAGCGCGGGGGGCATGTGTATTTTACAAGTAACCCGCGCGCTGGAGGCGCTCGGTCCAGGCAGCATCGGATGACGACGAAGGCTCGAGGAGGCGGGCCACATAGCGCGCGAGCAGATCGACCTCGATGTTGACGTGCGCGCCGACGGGCAGCGCGTCGAGCGAGGTCTTCTCCCGGGTGTGCGGCACGAGGAACACGTCGAAGCGGTCGCCGGCCACGTTGTTGACAGTGAGGCTGACGCCGCTGACGCAGATCGAGCCCTTGGCGGCGACGTAGCGCACGAGCTCCTGCGGGAGCTGGAATGCGACCTTCACCGCGCCGCCCACGGGAGTCTTCTCGGCGATGGTGCCGACGCCGTCGACGTGGCCGCTCACGATGTGGCCGCCCATGCGGCCGCCGAGGGGCATCGCACGCTCGAGGTTGACGTGGGCGCCGCTCCGGAGAGCGCCGATGGTGGTCTTCGCGAGGGTCTCGGCGGAGGCATCGGCCTCGAAGACGCAGAGACCGGGCCCGGGCTTGCCGATGGCCGCGACGGTGAGGCAAACGCCGTCCACCGCGATCGATTCGCCGAGCGCGAGCGCCTCGGGGCCGAGCTCGCCGCGGATCACGAGGCGCGTGTCGGCGGCGCCGGCGACGACGCGCTCGACGGTGCCTCTGGTCTCGACGAGCCCGGTGAACATTGGACGAGGGCTAAGTAGTGCCGGATGGCCGCAGCGTCAAAGGCCCAGAATCGCCCCCAGAAATGCGAAGATGAGCGCGTGAAGCGGTTCGGTAGCGTTCTTCTGGCCATGGCCGTGCTCGGCAGCGCGCTCGCGTGCGGCCCCAGTTTCCAGGCCATCTACGAAGGCAACGCACGCTTCGAGCACTGCTACGCGCTCGAAGAGAACGCGGCCACGGTGATCCCCGAGAAGGCCGACTGCTGGCGCGACTGGTCCGAGCACTACACCTACGGCCAGACCCGCGACCGCATCCACTACGCGACCGCGCGCTACGTCGCCCTCTCGCAGTCGTCCAACGTGCCCACCGACGAGGCGATGATGATGGCGGCGCCCGGGATGACCCCGCGGCAGTCGACCATCACTGCGCCTGCGCCGACCAACGCGTTCGCGCCGCCGCCCAAGGTCCTCGAGGACTACGGCGACGCATCGACCGGCAGGCCGGCGCGCCCCAGCGAGGTGCCGACGGTGGTCGGCGTCGGCGGCAGCAGCGCAGCGCCTGCGCTTCCGTCAGCGGACTGCGGCGAGGGCTGCAAGACGAAGTTCCGCGATTGCGACGGCGGTACGTGCGACAAAACCTATCGCGCGTGCATGCGCGGCTGCTTCAAGTAGCTCAGCGCGTCGTCATCGGCGAGGACGGCGCCGGCGGCGGGACCGACTTCGCGAGCTTCGGCAGGATCTCGCGCTTGTACATGTCGAGCCCGGCGCGGATGGCCTTCGCGGCCTCGTAAGGACCGAGGAGCTCGTCGACCTCGACCATCTTCTTCTCGAGGGTCTTGTAGTCCTCGAAGAAGCGACGCAGCTCGAGGAGCGTGTGCTGCGGCACCTCGCGGATGTGCGTGTAGTGGCAGTACGCGGGATCATCCAGGTGGACGGCGATGACCTTGTCGTCGAGGCCCTTGTCGTCCCGCATCTGCATCAGCCCGATGGCGCGCGCGCGCATCATGCAGAACGGCGCCACCGGCTCCTGGCAGAGAACGAGGACATCGAGCGGATCGCCGTCGTCGCAATAGGTGCGCGGGATGAAGCCGTAGTTGGCTGGGTAGTGCACGGCGCTGAAGAGGATGCGATCGACCTTGAGGAGGCCGCTCTCCTTATCGAGCTCGTACTTGACCTTCGATCCCTTGGGGATCTCGATGAAGGCGGTGAACGACTCGTCGATCGGCTCGTCGCAGGCCAGGTCGTGCCAGGGATGCGTCATGGAGCGGCTCCGCTATCGGTGGTGGTGGAAGGCGTGGTGGCACGTGGCGCGGCCTGGACGGTGAGGCGCAGGAAATAGTCGGCGCACGTGCCGTTGTGGATGACGACCTGGTTGCTCTGAATGCCCGAGATCTCGGCCAGGTTGCCGGCGGCGATCGTGAAGTTGCCGCTCTCCTTCGTCGGATCGGCCTGCGCGCTGACGTACGGGATGATGACCTGCGGAACGCGGTCGCCGAGGTCATGAAGGTCGAAGATCCACACCCGCTGCTTCGGGAAATCGAGCCAGATGCCGTCGACCGGCGTGGACTCCCAGAGATCGGCGCTCAGCAACCGGCCCTCGCCGGGATCGCGACCGTAGACGAGGACCGAGCCCTCGCAGTTGCGCCCGTAACAGCCCGACGCTGCCGCGACGGCCACCATCACTACGATCCACAGGCCGACGACGGCGAAGACGCGCTTTTCAAGCACCGAGGATCTCCGACGCGGCGAGCGCGTGGTAGGTGAGGATGAAGTCGGCGCCGGCGCGACGGATCGAGGTGAGGACCTCCATCATGGCGCGATCGCGATCGATCATGCCGCGATCGGCGGCGGCGTGGAGCATCGAGTACTCGCCGGACACGTTGTACGCGCCGAGCGGAAGGTTGGAGTGAGCGCGCACGTCGCGAATGACGTCGAGATACGACAGCGCCGGCTTCACCATCAGCATGTCGGCGCCCTCTGCTTCGTCGAGCGCGGCCTCGCGAAGCGCCTCGCGTGCGTTGGCGGGGTCCATCTGGTAGCCGGCGCGATCACCGAACTTCGGCGCGCAGTCGGCCGCCTCGCGGAACGGTCCGTAGAACGCGCTCGCATATTTCACCGCGTAGCTGAGGAGGCTCGTGCTCTGGAATCCCTCGGCGTCGAGCGCGACTCGCATGGCGGCGACGCGCCCATCCATCATATCGCTCGGCGCGACGACGTCGGCGCCGGCCCTGGCGAAGAGGACGCCCATCTTCGCGAGCACCTCGACGGTCGCGTCGTTGTCGACCTCCCAGTCGTCCTTCTTCTTCGACCCGGTGCGCTGCTTGAGGATCCCGCAGTGTCCGTGGTCGGTGTACTCGTCGACGCAGACGTCGGCCATGACGACGAGCTCGGGCACCGCGCTCTTCATCTCGGCGATCGCGCGCGGAACGGGGCCGTCGGGATCGAGCCCCGACGAACCGCGGTCGTCCTTGGTCTTGGGGAGCCCGAAGAGGATCACTGACCCGACGCCGCGCGACTTGATCATCTTCGCCTGCTCGCGCGCGGCGCTGATCGGGTGCTGATCGATGCCGGGCATCGAGCCGATGGGCCGGGCCGCGTCGAGCGCCGCGTTGAAGAACATCGGGTAGACGAAGTCGCCCGGTGACAGGTTGGTCTCGCGGACGAGGGCCCGGAGCTCGGGGGTGGCACGGAGGCGGCGTGGTCGAATCGTCGGGAAACCCATCGCGGTGCGGGAGCATACCTCCTACGATCACCGCATGCGAATGCCGCGAATGCCCCGACAGGCTCGCGCGGTCTGGGCGCTTGCCGTCCTCGGCGGTGCGGTGGCCTCGTGCGGTAGTCGCACCGGCCTGTTCGGCGAGGGCGCCGGCGTCGGAACGACGACCAACGGGCCGCACACCATCGGGGAAGGGGGCACGGACGGCACCATCGACGTCGGCGACACCGGCCTGGACGTGATTCCGCCCATCGACGTGATGCCGAAGCCCGACGTCGATCGCACCGATTGCCCCGATGCGGACGCGACCTTCATCTACGTCGTCACGCAGCAGCAGGAGCTCTTCAGCTTCTTCCCGCCGACGCTCACGTTCAAGCTCGTCGGTAATCTCGTGTGCCCGGTGACGCCGGGGGTGACGCCCTTCTCCATGGCCGTCGATCGCCGTGGTGTCGCGTACGTCCTCTACGCAGACGGCCACCTGTTCCGCGTCAGCACCGCGACCGGCGCTTGCACCGCGACGAGCTTCGCGCCGGGCCAGGACGGCTTCCAAACCTTCGGGATGGGCTTTGCGTCGGATTTCGGCGGCGCCGCCGAGCGCCTCTACATCAGCGACAACAACTTCGACATGACGCTGCGCGGCCTCGGCTTCATCGACACGACGACGTTCAAGGTCTCGTTCCTCGGACCGTACGGCGCGGACATCCAGCGCTCCGAGCTGACGGGCACCGGCGACGGCCGGCTCTTCGCGTTCTGGCCCGACAACGTCTCTGGCAACGGCTCGCACCTCACGGAGCTGAACAAGGCGAGCGGCGGCGTGCTCGCGCAGACGAACCTGCCCGTCGGCGATGTGAACGATGCGTTCGCGTTCGCGTTCTGGGGCGGCGACTTCTGGATCTTCACGGGCACCGGCGGTCCGTCGGACGTGAACCGCTTCCGCCCGACCGACGGCACGACGACGACGCCCACCACGCATCCGTCGACCATCGTGGGCGCCGGCGTGTCCACGTGCGCCCCGCAGCTGTGAATCTTCATCGCGCGGTCGCGATTTTTTTCGCAACCGAGGGCTGGCGAGGCCGAGGGGGGGGCCAGCGGGTAGTTCGGGTCCCGAACTAAAATTATTGGTTCGGGTCCCGAACCAAATTTAATGGTTCGGGACCCGAACTACCTCGCGGGGGGGGGCGGGCAGGCGGCCATGGCGGGCAAAATCGAGAATTTTCTGCTCGAGCGACTGTTGCTGACCGCGCAGGACGCACGCGAGGACGCCCAGAAGCGATTCGACGCGCGCTCGCTTTGCACGCTCCACCAGCTCGAGGCGATGCGCGTCCTCGAGGCACGTCGTCTCATCATGGAGAACACCACCGCCACCGACCTCGCGCGGTGCCTTGGTTGCTCGAAGGCGACGATGAGCGAGATGTTGCGCGGTCTGACGAAGAACGGCTGGCTGGTGAAGCATGCGACGTTCAGCGACCGGCGCGCGCAGCTCCTTCAGGTCAGCGATCATGGTCGTGTGGTGAGCATGGAATGCCGAGAGGAGCTCGCCGACCTCGCGCGGGATCACTTCGAGCCGCTGGGCACCGAGCAGAAGGTCACGCTTGCCAAGATGCTCGATGAGCTCGTTGCTGCACGGCGGGAGTGAGCAGCTCGAGGACGCGTGTGACGCGCACGGTCGTCGATTCGAGGTCGGCGCACGTGGGGACGTCGTAGCGCGCGAGCTCGTGGAGGTCGGCGGGGACGTAGGCGCGGGACGGATCGCCGGTCAGGACGCGGACGCCGGAGCTCGCCAGCGTCGTCAGCCACGCGCCGAAGCGCGCGGCGGGAGCGCGCTCGTACCAGACGTCGCCGGCGAGCAGGACGTCGGTGTCGAGCGCCGTGCCGACGACGTCGGCGCGGACCACCTCGAGCGCGACGCCGTTCGCTTCAGCGTTGAGGAGACACGCGGCCTCGGCGAGCGGGTCGATGTCGATGGCGCGCACCGAGATGGCGCCGGCGCGCGCGCAGGCGATCGCGACGAGGCCGCTGCCTGCGCCGAAGTCGGCGACGCGCTTGCCTCGCACCGCCTCGGGGTGGTCGAGGACCCATCGCGCGAGCGCCTGGCCGCCCGCCCACGGCACGCACCAGAAGGGGACCTCGAGGCCGAAGGTGCCGAGCCATTCCTGCGTCGCGCGCCAGAGCGGCGTCACGTCGGTCGCGGTGAAAATGGATATTTCCGGGACGAACGGCACACGGGCGAGGACCGTGTGCGCGCGCACGAAAGCCCTTCGCTCGTCGAGCGACGCGGAGGGTGTATCGTTCGCGCCATGAAGAGCCACGTCGTCGCCGCCATTCTCGCATGCACGGCGTTCGCGTGCGGCGCCTCCACGCCGCCAGCCACTGCGCCCGCGCCCGAGACCGCATCCCCCGCGCCTGCGCCTGCGTCTGCGTCCCCCGCGCCCGCGCCCGCGCCGGC
>JAYTZB010000802.1:0-1746 GCA_043742085.1 Polyangiaceae bacterium | reverse complement strand
GACGTGTCGAGCAACGTGCTCTTCGCCGACTACGCGGGCACGGCCGCCTGCGCGAAGTGCCATGCGGAGCGCGTGCGGACGTGGCTCGCATCCCCGATGCACAACATGACGCGTGAGCCGGCCCTCGCCGACATCAAGGGGCCGTTCGACGGCACCGCGTTTCGCTTCAAGGACGACACGGCGCGCCTCGAGACGGTGGGCGGAGCGCGCTTCATCTCCATCCAGTCGAAGAAGTTCGGCGCGGGCACGTATCGCCTCACGCGTGTCATCGGTGGTCATCATCGCGAGGACTACGCGGGCGTCCTGGTCGCGTCGGCGCGCGCAGACGCAGCAACGCTGTCGAGCCCGCCGGAGGAGCTGGTTCTGCCCGTGAGCTGGGTATTCGCCCCTGCCGGAGCGAGCGGGCCTGCGGGCGCGCTTCGCTACAAGGGCTACTCGGTCATGGTGAAGGAGCGACCTGGCCTGCATGCCGGTCCGGTGTGGAACCAGACCTGCATCTTCTGTCACAACACGCCGGCGTATCTCTCGACGGTGCTCGGCGCGCTCGCCGGTCCCGCCGCGAAGCCGTACCAGGGCGAGGTCGTCGACCCGCTCCTCCCGCGCGACAAGCGCGCCGAGTGGGTGGTCACCGATGCGCCGGCGCTCTCGTCGGCGCTGGAGACCGAGCTCGCGCGTATCGGCGTGAAACGCGCTCATCCCACGCCGCTCCAGGCGATCGCCGCGACGCGCAGCGCGTTCCGTCGCGAGCATCTCGTCGAGCTCGGCATCGGCTGCGAGGCCTGTCATCTCGGCTCCGCCGAGCACGTGCGCGATCCGCAGAAGCTCCCCGTGCTCGAGCCGCGCAGCGCGTTCTTCTCGGTGAAGCTCCCGGCGCCGGCGAACGAAGGGCCGGCGCAGCTCCGCGCGACGCGCATCAACCGCACCTGCGCGCGGTGTCATCAGGTGCTCTTCTCCGGCTACGAGCCGACGTGGGAGGGCGGCAATCGTCACGGCAACGCCGGCGGCAGCCACATCAACTCCGGCGAAGCGCGCGACATGATGCTCGGGGCGTGCGCCACCAAGCTCTCGTGCGTCGAGTGCCACGATCCCCATCGGCCCGACGCGACCGCCGAGCTCCGAGCCCTTGCTGCGGTGCAACAAGATGCGCTCTGCACGAAGTGTCACGAGCGCTACGCCTCGGCCGACGCCCTGCGTGCGCATGCTCATCATGATCCGGCGGGCGCGGGAGGACGCTGCCTCTCGTGCCACATGCCGAAGAAGAACCTGGCGCTCGACGGCACGCTGTCTCGCTACCATCGCATCGGCTCCCCGAACGATCCTCAGCGCGTGCTGCTCGATCGACCGATGGAGTGCGCGCTCTGCCACGCCGACAAGACCGTGGAGTCGCTCGCGAACACCATGGAGACGTGGTGGAAGCGTCCGTTCGATCGCGACGTGCTGCGTTTGCTCTACGGCGCGCTCGACGCGAACGTGCTGCTCGCCACGGCGGAGCGCGGCAAGCCGCACGAGCAGGCGGTGGCGTTCTATCTCCTCGGCGAAGCCCGCTCGAAGCCGGCGATCCCGATCCTGGCCTCCCAGCTCACGCATCCGTATCCGCTCGTGCGCGGCTACGCGAAGCGCGCGCTCGATCGCGCCGTCGGCGCCCCCGTGGCGATCGACATCGACGCCGAGGACGCCGACATCGACGCCGCGGCGAAGGCGTGGCTCGCGCGTCCGCGGTAGTCTCGGCTGCATGGCGGACGAGCG
>JAYTZB010000801.1:0-4057 GCA_043742085.1 Polyangiaceae bacterium | reverse complement strand
CGCCTTCTCGTTCGGCGCGAGGTCCGAGTTGAAGTCGGGCTTGCCGTTGGGGAAGGCGGGGTCGCCGTCGGGCGGCAGGCGGCGAAGGCCGCCGCGACGAAACGGTCGTGGATCGATGGTGACGATCTTCGCCGGGTTCAGCCGATCGCCGGGCAGCACCACCACGAGCTCGTAGTCGGGGAGATCGTTCGCCGCGCCAGCGTCGCCCGCATCACCGGCGTCGCCCGCGTCGCCCGCGCCCGCATCGATCCCTGCCGGGGCCGGAGCGCCACGACGCGGGATCACGGCGAGCGCACCGGGGTTCTGCGGGAGCGCGCAGACCGGCCACGACGCGATGGTCACCGGTGCCGGATCGTGCGGAAAACGCGCGTCGGTATCGCCGAGCAAGCGACGCGTCGGAATGCCGTAAATCGCCGGCTTGTTGGCCTCGGCGGAGGCGACGAACGCCATCTTGCCGTCAGGCGTCGTCGCGACGTCGGTAGGCAGCGCGCCGACCGGAAGGAAGTTCACGCCGGGCGTCGCGCGGCTCTGATCGACCAGCGCTCCCGCGGACAGGTTGACCACCGCGAGCTCGCCGCGCGTGGTCTGCGTGACGAACGCGAAGAGCTGCTTCTGGAACTGGCTACCGTCGACCAGTCCAGGAATGGGCGCGCACTGTTCCTGCGCGATGCCGCTCGGCTCCTTGAGGACGGGTGTGCCGTCCGGCTTCAGGTTGTTGCCGTCGGGGTTGTAGAGCTGCAGGCACGCGACATCCATGCGCTGCGCGCGCTCGAACGTGCGCACCGGCACGCTCGTGGGGGTCTGCGAGCACGCGAACAGCGGGAGCACGGCGGTGAGCGTCAGGGCGGCGACCGCGACGACGACGGCGAGCACGACCTTGCGGCGGGAAACGGACGGCATCTCAGGATCCCTTGGGGGTCGTGGGACGCCCGAGCGTGAAGACGACGCGCTCGAACGTCGAGCGGTCGACCTGTGCGTCGTCGAGGTCGAGCACCTGGATGAACGAGTTCGTGAAGCTCGCGAGGTACGCGAACCGGTAGCGTCGGAGGCCGGAGCCCGCCGTTCGCGGATCGAACGGGACCTGCGCGTGCGATGCGACGTCGACCATGTCGAACGGATCGAACGCCATGGCGAACGGACCGAGCCCGACGCGGATGACGTTCTCGACCTGCTCGGTGTCGGGGTTGTAGACGAACACGGTGGCAGCGTCGAAGCACACCGCGAACACACGGAGCCCGTACGCGCCGTCGCGCTCGACCACGGGCGCGAGATAGAGGCGCGACGGTCCCGCCGAGAGCGGGATCATGCTGTGGAGGAGGAGGCGATCGGGGTTGAACGTGTCGGTCGACTTCGTGCCTGCGCCGACCTCGCCGATGATGAGAGAAGCGGGCGACCGGTTCGCGATGAACACACGCGCGGGCTTCTGAGCGCACGTCTGGAGCTCGAGATCGACCGTGGCCTGCGAACGACCGGCCCCTGCCGCGAGGACCTTCGCCTTGCATGCGAGGCGCGGCGTGGGGTCGATGACGATGCCGCGCGAGTCGGTGCCACCTGCGCCGATGGCCACCGGAAAGCCGACCTCGCGATCGAGGAAGGGGCGGATGAGCGAGGAGCCCGTGAAGTCGCTCGCCGTCGAGGGCAGCGTGCCGGCGAACTGGTCCGGGTAGAACCGGATCAGATCCACCTCGGGCACGGCGCGGCTGGTCTGGAGAAACGCCGCGCGCGGAAACGCGTCGGGTGCGGTCAGGAACGCATCGCGGTCGTGAGGGACCGCAGCGATGCCGATGCCGCCGAACGGGACGCCATCGAGCACGAATTGCAGGAACGGGCTGGGCGCGCCGTCGCTACCGCCAGTGTCGGCGTCCGAGCGGCGGAGCCCCGTGGAGAACAGGCTCGTCTTCGTCTCGTTCTGATGTGTGATGAGGATCGACTCGCCGTCCTCGCTCATGGCGAGACCGAAGGGCTCGCCCGGCATGGTGACGTGACGCGAGTTGCCGGTCTCGTCCGGATTCGAGCCGGCAGAGTGCGAGCCGCCGCAACGACCCGTGCCGTCCTTGTCGCACTGGATGACGAAGGGGCCGTACGGTGCCGCGGGATCGAGCGGCGCGATCGAGTCGGGCCCATCGCGCTCGATGCTCGCCCAGGTGAGCGAGGCGTTGCCGCGGACGGGCGCGAACAGACGATCGAAGCGACGATTGCCGAACGCGGGACATCCCGGCGTCGCCGAGGGCGACGAGCTGGCGAGGGCCGGCCGCGGACACAGGAGCGCGTCGCCGGCGGTGCGGGTGGCCTGCGCGGTCTGCGGAACGAGCTTCGACGGCGGAGGTGAGAGCAGCAGATCCGTGGCGAACGCGCCGATGATGGCGGTGTCGCGGACGTAGAAGCTCGAATCGACGGGCGGCGCGCAGGTCTCACCGAGCGTGGGCATCGCGTCGGCGCGAGCCGGGCAGACCTGGCCGGTCTGGTTCTGCCGATCGAGAATGGGAACGTTCGGCGCCCGCGGGTCACGGATGACGTCGAGGGTGTGCTGCCGGATCAGCGCGAGGTCGTAGGACTGGAGCGTGCCGCCGTTGAACTGGAGGTCGAAGTCAGAGTTGACCGCGTAGAGGACGGTGCCCCCGGCCGAGACCTGGAGGCCGACGGGGAAGTAGAGGGCCTTGCCCGGCGGAGCGGTGCCGTCGCCGGTCGAGTAGCAGCTCGAGGTCCCCGCGGAGGCGCAGAACATCACGCCGAGAAGGCCCAGCCACGCTCGCGAAACCACGGAAGACCGGCCCATTCGGCGCGCAGCCTAGTGTCCCTCGTCCGTGGAACGCAACAGGTTACGAAGACCGCGTGCGGATGGAGGAATCAGGGGCCTTTGGCCGTTAGCGGTTGCTCAGAGCTCCAGGATGATGACGCCGCGCTGGCCTTCGTCGCTCTCCTCGCGACGCTTCGGCTGCGGAGGGCCCGCAGGCGAGATCGGCAGCTCGAGCTGGGGCTGCTCGTACTGCTTCCGCTCCTGCTCTTCGCGGCGGCGAATCTGTTCGATGATGAACGGCGGCAGCATCAGATCGCTCTCCAATGGAAGCTAGCAATCGGGCCTAATGGGTCAAGTGTGCGGCTACGCCTGGGACCCGCGGAACCTCACCCGGTGATAGATTCCAGAGTACGGATGGGCAAGCAACCGGCGCACGAGAATCGTCTGACGCATGCCGTCGGACGGCGCGTCATACGGACGAGCTCGACCCCATGCCGCACCGTGGTCGCCCTCGCTCGGCTCGCCAAACTAGCGGCAATCGTGGCTGTTCTGCTGGTGGTGGGCCGCGCGGCCCCCGCGCACGCGGCCCCCTTCGACCTGGCTGGAAGTGACTGGGAGGGGTGCGCGGAGCTGGTACGTCTCGCGCGTGCCGAGCTCGGCCCTCTACGTGTCGTCGCGACGGCGCAGATCGATTTCCACGAGCTCAAGCCGGACGACGGCCTCCTCTTGCTCTACCCGGAGAAGAACCTCGACGTCGACGAGCTGTCGAAGTTCATGCGCGCCGGCGGGCGTGTCGTCATGCTCGACGACTTCGGACGCGGCGACTCGTTGCTCCGTCACTTCGGCATGGAGCGCGTGGCGAGCCCGCGCCGTCCCGCTGAATTTTTGCGCCGCAACCCGCAGCTCGCGCTGGCCGAGCCTGCGAGCGCGCATCCCGTCGTCGCCGACGTCTCGCGCGTGGTCACGAATCACCCGACGGGGCTCTCGCATCCCGATCTCTCGCCGGTGCTGAAGATCCGCGGCAACGGCGAGCCGGACGTGATCGTCGCGGTGGCCGGCGCGGTCGGCCAGGGACGCCTGCTCGCGGTCGGCGATCCGTCGATCGTGATGAACTCGATGCTCCGCTATGGCGGGAACAAGAGCTTCGCGCGCGGCCTCGTCCGCTACAGCGTCGATCACGACGCGTGGGGCAAGCGCGGCGGGCGTCTCTTCATCGCCGCCGGCGGCTTCGAGCAGAAGGGAAATTACGGCGACGAGGAGAGCTCGTGGAGCGACTGGAAGCGCGCGCTCGTCGATGCGCTCGAGGTCCTCCGCCACGAC
>JAYTZB010000800.1:0-1944 GCA_043742085.1 Polyangiaceae bacterium | reverse complement strand
GTGCGCGTGGCCTCGTCGAAGTACTCGTCGAAGCGAGGATCTTCGCGTGCGCGGAGGCGCCGTAGCGTCTCCACCGCGGCGCGAATGGGCGCGAGCGGGTTCTTCACCTCGTGCGCGACGCGACGAGCGACCTCGCGCCACGCGGCGACGCGGCTCGCTGCGGCGAGGCGGCGTCGGGTGACGGCGAGGTCCTGGATCATGCGGTCGAATGCGGTCGCCAGCTCCTGCACCTCGCCCGACCCGCGCGCTTGCAGCGGTCGCGCCTCGCCGGCGGCCACCTTTCCGGCCTCGGTGGCGAGCACCGAGAGCGGTCGCCCGAGGCTCCGCGCCAGGACGATCGCGACGAGGAACGCCACCGCTGCGGAGATCGCCGCGTAGAGCCCCACGCTCCGGTCGACCTCGTGAAGGTTCGCGTCGAGCTCCTTCGTCGACTTGAGCACGTCGAAGGCGAGCACCGCGCCGTCGTCATCGGTCAGCTTGCAAGGCGCGCGCGCGAGCTCCCCGTTCGCCGCCGCACCCGCGCCCGCCCCCGCCCCCGCGCCCGCGCCCGCACTCGCACTCGCACTCGCACTCGCGCTCGCCCCCGCTCGCGCGCCCTTGGGCCGCGGCACCTTCGCGCCCTTCTTCTTGTCGTCCTCGATCGGCGCCACGCTCGCCACGGGCCTCGGCCACGACGGCGCCACGGTCACGTCGAGCGTCTTCGCGAGCCGCTCGAGGAGCGGATCGACGTGCCGCGCCGCGAACAGCCCGACCACGCGGCCGCCGTCGGACTTCTTCGTGCATCGCGACACGAGCGCAGGCGCGCCGCTCGTGCGGACGGCGAAGCGCTCGGCGTTCCCGTGGAGTAGTGCGTCGACATCGCGCGCAGGAAGCCCGAGCAACGTGGTGGGGCTGGCCCCGACGAGGTCGCCACCTTCGATGCCGAGCACGAGCTCGTCGAGATCGAACGCGCGTCGCTGGTTTCGAACCAGCTCGGAGAAGCTCGTGCGTCGCTCGTCGAGGTCACCGCGATCGATGGCGATACCGACGCGCTCCACGAGCTCGCCGCTCTGGCACGAGCCGGCGATGAGCGTGTGGTCGGCCTCGCCCTGGCGCCGGATCTCGTCGACGAGCCGGTCGCACACGCCCTTCACGTCGTCCTGGAAACGAAGCGTCTCCTTGTCGGCGAGCAGCGTGCGGACGGCGAGCCCGACGCCCGCGGTGGACACCGCGGCGAGCAGGCCGAAAGTCAGCGCGAGGCGAGGAGCGAGACGCACGCAGTGCTCAGGCTATCCGGCTTTGACGAGGCGGTGGGGGGATGGCTCGCGGGCTCATCGAAGGACAACGCACGGGACGCGCGCCGCATTCGTCGCTCGGCGCGCCGCCATGCTAAGAGCGCGCCCTCATGAATCGCCGCGTTCTCGCCCTCATGGTCGCCTCCCTCTCGTGCGCTGGCGTTCTCCACGCCTGTTCGACAACGCCCGGCGGTCCGCTGGGGCTCATCGATCACGACGACGCGGCACCGCCGATCGAGTCGGGCGCGGGCAGCGACACCAGCATCGCCGACACGTCGTCGCCGGACGACGCCAGCGAAGGAAGCACCGGTCAGGACACCGGCGCCCCCGATGCCGATGCCGCCACCGCCGACGAGCCCGACGGCTTCGTCCCGCTCGATCCCATCCCGTGCACCCAGGCCGAATTCGATGCCGTCGCTTCTGCGACCGGCGGCGACTTCACGGCGGTCGGCGGCGTCGCCGTGGTCTTCCCCGTCGACGCGATACCGATGCAGTACACGCATCACTGCGTGAAGGTCAAAGTCGGCGACGTCGTCACCTTCGAGGGGAAATTCTCATCCCACCCGCTCGGCGCGTTCGGCGGCAACGTTCCTTCGCCCATCCCGCACCAGATGATGGACCCCGCGGTCGGCGTGAGCGGCAAGCCCGAGCTGCCCGTCACCATGACCAC
>JAYTZB010000799.1:0-1564 GCA_043742085.1 Polyangiaceae bacterium | reverse complement strand
CAGCTCGCGGGCCGAAGCGAACCGGTCCTCGGGGCGCTTGCGCATCGCCTTCAAGCAGATGGCCTCGAGCCGCGAGTCGACGCCGGGGTTCAGGAGTCGCGGCCGCGTCGGCTCGTCGTTCACGTGCATGAACGCGGTCCCGAACGCCGTCGACGAGTCGAACGGGACCTTGCCGGTCATGAGGTGGAACAGGAGCACGCCCATCGCGTAGATGTCGCTGCGCGCATCGAGCGCGTCGCCGCGCGCCTGCTCGGGCGACATGTACTCGGGCGTTCCCACCACCACGCCCTGCGCCGTCACGCTCGGGGCGCGCGAGCCGCCTTCGAGGAGCTTGGCAACGCCGAAGTCACACACCTTCACGATGTCGTGCGTGCGTCCCTCGTCGTCCTGGCCTTCGAGGACCATGATGTTCTCGGGCTTCAGGTCGCGATGGATGACGCCGAGATCGTGCGCGACGGCGAGCGCAGCCAGCGCCTGGCACGCGATGTCGACGATGCGCGCCACCGGGAGCGGGCTCGACTCCTCGATGATCTTCGCGAGCGTCTTGCCGTCGACGTACTCCATCGCGATGTAGAGGAGGCCGTCCGGCTCCTCGCCGAAGTCGACCACGCGCATCGAGCTCGGATGATCGACGCGCGATGCCGCCTGCGCCTCGCGCAGGAACCTGGCGGCGAACATCGGCTCACCGGCGAGCTGCGGGTGCAGGACCTTGATGGCGAGCGTGGTGCCGAGCGTCGTCTGCCGAGCGCGATACACGGCGCCCATCGCGCCTTCGCCGACGATGGTTTCGAGGCAGTATTTCCCCGCGATCGTGCGCCCGACGAGTGCCTCCTGCTTCATGAAGCGAGACGGTACCGGAGCCCGCGCGGGTGGGCCATTTTACGGGGGAGATGCGGCCGCGTGACCTCATCCATGGCGCCCACCGGCAACGTTCCTCGTCTAGATTGCGCGGATGATCGCGTTCTTCGGCATGGGCATGCTGGGCTCCGGGTTCGTTCGCGCGTTGCGCCGTCGCGACCAGGAGGTCCGCGTCTGGAACCGAACGTTCGCGAAGGCGCAGGCGCTCGAGGCCGATGGCGCACGGGCATTCAGCGACCCGGCCGAGGCGGCGCGCGGAGCTTCGCGCGTCCACCTGACGCTCTCCGACGACGCCGCGGTCGACGACGTGCTCGAGCGCGCGCGTCCCGGCTTCGCGGACGACGTCGTCATCATCGATCACACGACCACGTCGGCATCCGGGACCGCGGGGCGCGCGGCACGCTGGAAGGAGCGCCGCGTCCCCTTCCTGCACGCGCCGGTCTTCATGGGCCCGCAGAACGCGCTCGAGTCCACGGGCCTCATGCTCGTGTCCGGTGACGCGGCCCTCGTCGAGAGCGTCACGCCGGCGCTCGCGGCGATGACCGGCAAGCTCCACTCGCTCGGCCCACGACCGGACGCCGCGGCCGCCTTCAAGCTGATGGGGAATCTCTTCCTCATGTTCCTGACCACGGGCCTCGCCGACATGCTCGCTCTCGCCAAGGCGCTCGACGTCCCGGCGGCCGAAGCATCGAAGCTCTTCGATGTC
>JAYTZB010000798.1:0-5207 GCA_043742085.1 Polyangiaceae bacterium | reverse complement strand
CGAAGATCGCGCGCGTCGCCGTCCTCGCTGCGCTGCACGGATTCGGCGTGCTCCCGTTCGTCCTCACGTCCGCGCGGCCAGAGGTGCTGCTGGTGTTGTGCGTCGTCGCCTACTGCGGGCTTGCTCTCGATGACCGGGCGCCGGCAGAGAGGTCGATGGGCGCGCGCGCGCTGCGTGCGATCCTGTTCTGCGTCGTCACGTCGGTCTTCTTCTTCGCGCATCCCAAGGCGCTGCTCTTCACGCCGTTCGTCCTGGTGTGCGGGGCGTTCGCGTTCCCGTGGAGGCACACGCGGTTGCTCGCCTTGGTCGCGCCGCTCGTGCTGCTGACAGCCGCTCAGGTCTACGCCGACACGAGAGCGATCGGTGCATGCACGCGCGCGCCCAACGTCCAGCGCAGCTTGGCGGATCAGATGCTGGACCCGGCGCAGCTCGCGGTGGCTCCGGGACGACTGATCGCCCGCGGCCTCCACAATGTCGTCGCGACACCCGGGCGCATCTCGGAATCGATCGTGCTGCGCGAGAGCTACCCGAGCGGGTGGCTGCCTTCGACCGGAGGCAGAGCGCTCGGTGAGCCTGCCACGCTGGTGAACGGCATCACCGCCGTGGTGTTCGGCGTCTACCTCTGCTGCGTTCCGCTCCTCATCGTGCTCGCCCTTCGCGAGAAGCGGACGACGCACGAGACACGGTGCCTGACGCTGGCGATCATGCTGGGCACCGCGCTCGGCGCAAACGTCTTTCTCTACAACTGGTGGAACTACTACAACAGCGCCCTCTTCCTGCCCGCGCTGAGCGTGGTCGGCTTGCTCGCGCTGGGCGCAGGCGGGGCGCGCGCGCTGCGACGCCCGCTACAGACGTTTCCACGGCTCGCCGCGTTCATGCTGACGATGCTCCTCGCGGCCGCCACGGTCAGCATGGTCCTGACCCTCCGCCAGCTGGGCCCGGCACTCGTCGCCACTGCGCGCGTCGAGGGCACGGTGTTGCCGGGTCAGCCGGTCTCGGTGCCGGTCTTTCGCTACGCAGCGGAGAGGACGAAGATCCGCGACCTCGCGCGGACCTGCAGCGTCGATGTCGATCGCCCGCGACGTCTCGTCATCGACGACGCCACCTACTTTGCGTTCGAGTCCGTCCGCGAGCCGCTCCACCTCCTCTACATCACGGACGCGGCGATGTGGGGAGGCGACATGCGCGGCGAGGCTCTGCGGCAGTTCCTTCGCGATCAAAAGGCCACCGGTATCGTGGCGCGCTGCGAGCTCTTCCCGACGGCGCTGGCGCGCTACGCCAAGCGAGAGGCCGGGTACTGCTGCATCGGTGGCGCCGATCTGTGAGCGGCTCGCATCACTTGCAAGCGCTGACGACGAACGAGATCCCGTTCGCGACGATGGCGGTCGGGACGCATTCGCCGATCCCGCAATCGCTGCCCGTCGAACAGAGTTGAAGCATGCCGTTGTTGCAGAGCGCGGGGTCCGTGCACTGCGCGGCGGCTGCTGCACCGGGCGAGATCACCGACGAGAGCCCGCACGCCGGAGTGGGATCGAACGCGCCGAGGATGCAGCACGCCTTGCTCTCGCTCGCGCAGCTCGGGCCGGAGATGCAGGTGTACTTGTTCCCGCCGCTCGGACAACCTCCACCCGCGCGATCGACACAGCCCGTGCCCGGGCAGCACGCCTTCGTTGCCTTGGGGCACGTCTCCTTTCCGCCGTTGGCGAGCGGGCAATCGAGGAATTGATCGGTCGATGAGAGCGCCGTACAGGCGCCACCTCCGGTCGCGGAGGGAGCGTCGGCCGTGCCGCCGCCATCGAGCGTCTGGCCGGGGCTCGGATCGACGCCGACGCAGGCGACTCCTAGCGCCGCTCCGCAGAACATCGCGGCAAGAATGGAACCCCGAGAGCCAACGGGCGACATCCGGTCACTATAGATGCGCATCTGCACGACGCCTACCCGCGCTCAGAATTCGGTGCAGCTGCTGCGCGCGGAGCCCTTCACGTCTTCGAGGCTGGCCCAGCGCACCGATTCGTTCTCGTGCACGTTGGTCTTCGCGTTCGGGGAGCTGGTCCAGATCCGATAGCACTGCGTTGGATCGGTCGTGAGGAGCGTGCCGCGTCCGAACGACGTGTCGAAGGAGCCGCTCACTGCGTGCCCGCGCTCGCGGTACTCGACGCGGTACGTGTGCGTGCCCGGGCTCACCTTGCGCGTTGCGCTTCCTCCTGCCGCGAGCTCGACGGAGTCACCGTCGATCACGACGACGACGGGATCGCGGGGGCTGTCGATGACGAGCGTCCCGGTGCGTGCGAACGCGCCGCTCCACGCCGCGACGACCACGGGTACGCACAAGATGAGGCCGCCGAACCAGGGGAGGCCGAACGCAGCTCGCGGAGGGAGCGGTGTGACGGGCTCGTCCGCGCCTCTCTCCGCGCGCGCGGGAGCGCGGTACGCGGCGACGGAAGGGTCGCTCTCGCTCGCATCGGGGACCAGGAGCTGGAGGACGACCTGATCGCCTTCCGCCTCGAGGAGCAGCACGCGCGTCTTTCGCGCGCGGGCGCGCTTGATCATGCCGATCATCACGCGCGCGACGACGAGCCCGAGCAGCACGGCGATGGCCACCGCGACCCCGTGCTGCGCGCCGCTGGCGAAGCTCGTCGACCCTCCGGCGACGAACCCCGTGACCAGCCCGACCACCGGCGCGATGGCGACGACGGCGTAGACGAGACGCGAACCGATGCGCGCGGCATCGGCCTGCGCTTGCGCACACGAACGGCAAAGGCGGGCATCGGGCAAGCCGCCCACGCTCTTCACGACGACGCCCTCCGGCGTGCGCAGATCGACGGACGTGTCGCCGGGAGCGCCGCACGCGACGCAGGGCCCGCCCCCGAGCTCGTCGATGCCGAGGATCCGAGCGACGAAGGTCTGGCTGCGCGCGGTCAACGAGAACCTGGCCCACGTGACCGCTTGCGGCTCGGCACTCGGGCTCGGCTCGGGCGGTCGATCATTGGCTGCTCCTAGCCGAGCCACCGAGTCGCGCCAATCCGCCGTAGTGCGGGTGGCCGAGGGCAGCGACCTCCCGATCGACCGGCCACGTGCGCTCACCGTCCCAGAGCACGTTCATCGGATTGAAGTCGTTGTGGCTCAACACGCGCCGCGGGTCGGCCGAGAGCATCGCGGCGATCGCGTCGAAGGTCGGCGAGAGCGACGCAGCCCATGACGGAAAGCCCGGTCGGGAACGGGCCACATCCTACGTCTCCCGCGCATATCCGACCGCATCCATCACCGCGACATCCGACGGATCGAGCGCGCGCAAGGTGCGCAACTGATCGATGACTGACGCGAGCGCTGTTCCACGCTGCGTCGGATTCGCGAGCGCGGCGGCGAGCGGCATGCCTGGCACGCGGACCGAGACCACGGCGCGGGCGCCCTCGTCCACGTGGACCACCGCGGGCGCGACTCCCGCGTCGGCCGTCCTCGGCTCACGCGTCGAAGTGACCGAGGAGCAGCCGCGCGAGCCAGCTCCGGAAGTGGATGGCCGCGCGAGGATCGGCGCCGAGGCCGGCGTTCTTCAGCATGGTGGGCGCAAGGACCGAGCCGCCCACGAGCGCGATCGCGGCCAGCACCACCGTCCGCGCCGTGTCCTCGCGCGGCGGCTTCCGGGCACGCTTGGTTCGCTCGAGACGCAGCGCATGCGTCGCGTCGACGACGTCGGAGAGACCGACCTCGGCGCCGTCGAAGTGATGACCCTCGAGGGCGAGCCACGTGATCACGCGCCCGTGGCCGTTCTTCTCGAGAGCGAGCGCCACGCCCTCGAGCATGGTGGCGAGCTGCTCGTGGTCACCGCTCGACGCGTTCATCGTGGCCACGAGCGCCGCGTTGATCGAATGAAGCGCGCGCGCGATGACCGCCTTCACCAGGAGCTCGCGGCTCCCGAAGTGGTGGAGCACAGTGGGGTGCGAAACGCCCGCCTTCGCCGCCACCTCCTGGAGGCGGATCCCCGCCGGGCCCACCTCGGCGAGCCGCTTCTCGGTGGCATCGAGGATGAGGGCGCGCGCCGCGCCGGCATCGAGACGCCGGCGCGCCCTGGGAATCGCGGCCTTGGGCGCTGCCTTGGGCATCCGCGGAGGATGAACCGGCGCGACTTCGCTGACAAGTTTGTCAGCAGCTATTGACAATCTTGTTCATGAGCCCAGACTACCGGTCAGGAGTCGCTCCCATGAGGTACATCCAGTTTGCTCCCCGTCGAGCCCTGCGCGCTGCGCGCATCCTCGCCTCCGACCCCGACGACCTGCCGCAGGTCTTCACGATCATCGAGTCGCTGTCGGGCGACACGCTGGAGCGCATTGCCCGGCGCATGTCGCGAAGCGAGACCGGGCGCCGCTTGCGAGCGACCGAGCCGGACGTCGTCGATCGGCTCTCCGATCGCGAGGCTCTGGCGCGCTTGCCGGCCGGCACGCTCGGGCGCGCGTACCTCGCGTTCGTGGAGCGCGAGAACATCTCGGCGCCAGGGATCCGCGAGGCGGCCGTGAAGGGAATGACCAACGACGTTCCCGTCCCGCCCGAGCTCGTCTTCGTGCACGCCCGCATGCGCGACACGCACGATCTCTGGCACGCCGCGACCGGCTACTCGGGCGATGTGCTCGGCGAGCTCGCACTGCTCGCGTTCACCTTCGCGCAGACCTTCAACCCCGCGATCGGCCTCATCCTCGCCATCGGTCTCGTCAAGACCGGCGTTGCTCCCGGCGGTGGCCGCGCGGCGTACCGGACCATCGTCGACGGATTCCGCCGCGGTCGGAAGGCGGCGTGGCTACCCGAGCAGGACTGGGAAGCGCTGCTCGAGCAGCCGCTCGACGAGGTCCGTGCGCGCCTCCAGCTCGAGGCCGCGCCCGTCTACACGGAGATCCGAAGCGCGGAGCTCAAGGCGGCGTGACCCGCTCCATGGATGCTCGATCGGATCGGCGCCATGCGCATCAAGCGATCGCGTCGGTGAGTCGCGGGACCTCCGGCGCGAAGCCGAGATCTTCGCGGATGCGGCGACCGTCCATGAGCGCCTCGAAGGCGCGCGCGCGCTCGGCATCCGAGCCATCGGGCGGCGCCTCGCCCACGGACGCGAAGAGCGTGGCGAGATCGGGGGCTTCGTCGTCGACCACGTTGTAGATGCGATGCGACGGCGACGGCGCGTCGAGGAGGCGAGCAACGGCTTGCGCGATGTCGGCATGGTGGGC
>JAYTZB010000797.1:0-4269 GCA_043742085.1 Polyangiaceae bacterium | reverse complement strand
GGGTCCTCGTAACCGGAGCGCGGCGTCGCGGTGGAGCCACAGCCGACGGCGGCCGCCAGCAGGAGAGCGAGACCGAGGACCGGAAGAGCGCGCGTGGCGTACATGATCGGCCGCACGCTAGCGCGGCGGACCGATCACGCCACGATACGTCCGCGTCTCAAGAGCGGATCGTCGTGAAAGGTGCGAGGGCGCCACGCCGGCGTCACGTGTCCGTGACGGACGCGCGGACCTGGGCGAGCAGCTCGGGTTTCATGACCTTTCCGAGCGCATTCTTCGGGAGCGACGCCAGGAAGAGCACGTCCTTCGGCACCTTGTAGCCGGCGAGCCGTTCCTTCGCGAACGACCGCAGCGCGGCCTCGTCGCACGCCGGACCCGCGGCGCCGAGGACCACGCAGGCGACGACGCGATCGCCCCAGGCCTCGTCGGGGACCCCGATGACTGCCACCTCGCCGACGGCGGGATGCTCGCGCAGGACCTCCTCGATCTCGAGCGCGCTCAGCTTGTAGCCGCCGCTCTTGAGGATGTCGACGCTCGTGCGACCGAGGATCTTGAAAGGGCGCTGTCCCGGCTCGTTGCCGACGCGCGTGACGGTGTCGCCGGTGCGGAACCAGGGCGTGCCGCCGTCGGGATCCTTCGCGAAGGACCGTCGCGTCTCCTCCTCGCGGCGGTGATAGCCGCTGAACACACTCGGTCCGCGGATCCACAGCTCGCCGGTCTCGGCGGGCTGCTCGTCGTCGCCGACGATGCGTGTCTCGACGCTGGGCAGCGGGAAGCCGACGCAGCCCGGGAAGCGCTCGCCGTCGAGCGGGTTGGTGATGCCGACGCCGATCTCCGTCATGCCGAAGCGTTCGAGCGGGATCTTGCCGGTGAGCGACCGCCAGCGCTCCGCGAGCGTGACGGGGAGAGCCGCGCTGCCGCTCGTCGCGAGGCGGAGCGCCTTGGCGTTCGCGGTCCAGCGCGCGCGCTGCGCATCGTCGGCGGCGTCGAACGCGAGGAAGAGCCGGTGGTACATCGCGGGCACGCCCATGAAGACCGTCGCGTTCTCCATGGCCTCCCAGATCGAAGGCGCGACGAACGACGTGAGCCTCGTGGTCGCCCCCGTGCCGAGCGCCGTGAGCAGCGCGATGGCCAGGCCGTGCATGTGATGCAGTGGCAGCGCATGCAGCAGCGTATCGGTCGGACCGAAGCCCCACGCGGCGCCGACGAGCTCCTGCTGTACCTCGAGGTTCGTGTGCGTGATGACCGCGCCCTTCGGCTTGCCGGTGGTGCCGCTCGTGTACAGCTGGAGCGCCGCGGCCTCTCCGCCGGTGGCGAGCGCGGCGGCCGTGACCGCGCCGATGTGCTCGCTCGCGGTGCGCAACGTGTCGAGGTCGCGAACGTTCCACGTCGCCGCGAGCGGCTCGGCGAGCGCGGCGTGCTCGGAAGAGAACAGCACCGTCCGCACCTCGGCGTCCTCGCAGAAGTAGCGCGTCTCGGGCGGAGGATGGAGCGGCGAGAGCACGACGACACAGCCGCCGGCCAGCAGCACGCCGAAGAAGGCCTCGATGAAGCAGGCGCTCGGCGCGATGAGCAGCGCCACGCGCTCGCCCCGCAGCGACGGCCGTCCGTCGAGCAGCGACGACGCCACGCTGATCGACGCGGCGACGACGTCCGCGTACGAATGCGTGCCCGAGCCGTCGATCGCGACGGCGCGCGTATTGGTCGCGCGGTCGAGCCACCGCGAGGTCAGGGTGCTCATGAGGCCTCTTTACTACGGGCAGCCAGACGCGACGAGCCACGCGACGTGCCGCGCGGGTGACGCTAGGCTCAGCGCGTGACCAGCCCGCCTGCGACCCCTGCCGAACGGCCCGCCCTGCGCGGTACCATCCTCGCGCTGGCATCGGCGCTGGCGTTCGGGCTCGCGACGCCGCTCGTGCAGCGCTTCGGGCACGGCGTCGGCTCGTTTGCCACCGCCGCCCTCCTCTATACGGGTGCAGCGCTGGTCGGCCTGGTCACGCAGTCGAAGGACGAGGCCAAGCTACGTCGCGAGCACCTGCGCCGCATCGTGATGATCGCCGTGCTCGGGGCGGGGCTCGCGCCGGCCGCGCTCGCGTGGGGGCTCGCGCATGCGAGCGGTACCGCGGCGTCGCTCATGCTCAACCTCGAGGCGGTCTTCACCATCGTCCTCGCGCGGCTCTTCTACGCCGAGCACGTGGGTAGAAGAGTGGCTCTCGCGGCGCTGCTGCTGGTGGCCGGCGGCGCCCTGCTCGTCTTCGATCGCGGTGAGTCAGGGGGCGCGTCACATGTCCTCGGCCTCGTGGTCGTCGCTGCCGCGGCGCTCGGCTGGGCGATGGACAACACGCTCGCCAAGCCGCTCGCGCAGCTCGATCCCGCAGCCGTGGTCGCCGCGAAGGGCGCGCTCGGCGCGATGCTCTCGTCATGTGTGGCGCTCGCGCTAGGCGAGACGTGGCCGGCGACATTGCCGCTGATCGGCCTCGTGGTGGTGGGGGCGGCCGGCTACGGGCTGAGCCTTCGCCTCTACTACAAGGCGCAGCGGGCGCTCGGCGCAGGCAGAACGGCGTCGGTGTTCGCATCCGCGCCGTTCTGCGGCGCGCTCCTCGCGTGGGCGCTCGGCGAGCCGGCGGGGATCTACGCGGCGCTCGCCGGCGCGGTGATGGTCGGCGGGCTCGTGCTGCACATGACCGAGCGTCATGCGCATCGCCATGGGCACGAGCCGCTGGTGCACGAGCACATGCATCGGCACGACGACGGGCATCACGACCACGTCCACGATCCGATGCCCGAGGGCGAGCACACCCACGAGCACCGGCACACGAAGATGGTGCACGAGCACGCGCACGTGCCGGATGTGCATCACGGGCACCGGCATGAGAGCGAGAGGGAGAGCGGCCACGGGCACGGGCACGGGCACGGGCACGGGCACGAGGGCTAGTGCAGGTCGCCCACCAGGTACGCGAGGCACGGGACGAGCACTTCCTCCGGGCTCGCTCCGCCATGGGTGATGCGGCCGCGGCGATCGACGGTGAAACCATGGTCGCCGAGCACCAGGAGCAGCGTGCGCGGCGGCAGCGATTCGACGTGACGGAGGACGGCGTCGGCCACGCTCGTCGCGATGTCGCCGAGCGCGGCGACGACGTGCGCGGGGCCGGCGCTCGCAGCGGGGTCGGGGAGCGCGCCCAGCATCGAGGGCACGACATCGAGCTTGTACAGCTCGCGTGAGCCGACGCGCAGGCGGCGGACCGTCTCGGCGCTGCGTCCGCGGAGCGACTCGGTCGTCTCCTCCATCGCCGGCGCGCGCAGGGCATCCATGCCGCGCGCAAGCGTCTCGAGCTGGCGATACGTGGTGGTGGGCAGCGAGCTCCAGAGCAGAGACTCGTTCGTGAGCGATGCGACGCCGGCCGCGCGCGTGGAGAGCTCGTCGCGCACGAGGCACCCGAGATCGTGGCGCATCGCATCGACCACGAGCACGTGCGTGGTGCGTGCATTGTGCAGCCGAGCCTGCTTCAAGGCGACCTCGTACGCGTCCATGACGAGGCGAGGGCGCCGACCAGTGGCGCCGAACGTGGCGAAGGCATCGGTGTACGTGCGTTCGAAGCCGCTCTTGAACTCGTCGTGCGCGCGAACCGCACGCGTGTCGTCGAGCCCGGCTGCGATGGCATTCGCGAGCGGCATGTAGCTCTCGACGAAGAGACGCTCGAACGATCCGAGCGGCTGCGGCCCCCGCGCTGCGCCGAGCGCGATCGCCCACGACCGCCAGTAGTCCGAGGGCCCCGCGACGGGCACGCCCGCCGTCTGCCGGCGCCGGGCCGCATCGCGCTCGGTCCTGGCGACCAGCTTGTCGATGCGCTCGGGCTCCGGCGCGACCTGGATCGGCTCGATCGGCTCGATGGGCGCGACGGGCGCATCCACCTGCGTCTCGACCATCTCGGCCATCTCGGCCATCTCGGCCATCTCCGGGGCCGCCTCTGGCTCGCTCTCCGCGCAGGCCTCGATGACCACGCTCTCGGCCTGGACCGCCGCGTCCGCGACCGCGCGCCGCGCTCCGAGCATCGCCGCGAGGCCCACCGGCTCGCGGTACGCGCCGAGGCCCTCGTCGCCGTCGTCGATCAACACGACGAACGGCCCGTTCGCCGCGGCATGTGCGAGCGCGCGCAGCATCGCGCTGTCCTCCGGCGTCAGCGCCGGCGCCGCGATGCGCGACAGCGAGCCCATGGCGAGGGCGAGCCCCGTCGCGCCGAGCGTGCGCGCGCGGAAGAGCTGGTCCTGCAA
>JAYTZB010000796.1:0-5297 GCA_043742085.1 Polyangiaceae bacterium | reverse complement strand
GGCAAGGAGGTGGTCGTGCATCTTCCGCTCGGTGGCGGGACCAAGGAGGTCATCGTCGCGAGCGCAGGCACCAAGGTGTTCCTGGGTCCGGCGGCGCAGCTGGCGGCGCTCGGCTTCGCGTCGCGCACGCGCTACGTGAAGAACGCGCTCGACAAGGCCGGCATCGTCCCCGAGGTCTATGCGTGCGGCGAGTACAAGTCGGCCGGCGAGTCGCTGGTCCGTGACTCGATGAGCGACGCGCAACGCGAGCAGGTCGGCAAGCTCCTCGATCGCTTCGACGGCGCGCTCCTCGATTCGATCGCCGAGGGCCGCAGCGTCTCGCGCGAGCGCGCGCGGGCCATCGTCGACGGCGGACCGTACTTCGGCGAAGCGGCCATCGACATCGGCCTTGCCGATGCGGTCGCCTACGACGACGAGATCCCGGCGCTCCTCGGGCTCCCGCGCAGCGAGAAACCAGGCCCCATGACCGAGGGCACGGTCGACGGTCACGTCTATCTCGCGGCGAAGAAGCGGCCGCTGCTGCGTCGCCTCGGAAGGGCGCCGGTCATCGCCGTCATCCAGGTCCACGGCGCGATCGCGCATGCGTCCTCGCAGTTCGGCAACTTCGCCACCGACGACAAGCTCGCGCGCATGGTCCGTCTCGCGCGCCTCGACAAGCGTGTGAAGGGCGTCATCCTCCACGTCGACTCGCCTGGCGGCAGCGCGCTCGCGTCGGACCGCATGCATCACGAGATCGTGCAGCTCGCTCGCGAGAAGCCGGTGGTCGCGTGCATGGCGAACGTCGCGGCGAGCGGCGGCTATTACGTGGCGGCGCCGGCGCACAAGATCGTGTGCGAGGCGGTGACCATCACCGGATCGATCGGCGTCGTCGGCGCGCGGCTCACCATGGAGCCGCTCATGGCGAAGCTCGGGATCACCACCGAGACGGTCCAGCGTGGAGCACGCGCCGGTCTGCTCTCGCCGAGCGCGCCGCTGTCGGAGGACGAGCGAGGCGCGCTGATGCGTGAGCTCGAGGCCACGTACCGCACGTTCGTCCGCGTGGTCGCGCAGGGTCGCAAGATGAAGGTCGACGAGGTCGAGCCGCTCGCGCGCGGCCGCGTCTATACCGGCGAGGACGCCAAGGCAGCGGGGCTGGTCGACGTGCTCGGCGGCTTCGACGTCGCGCTGCGCGAGCTCCGCGCGCTGATGCCGGCGGACGTGCGTGACGACGCGGAGGCACACGTTCTACGCGCGCCGCGCCGCGCGCTGCCGCTCATGGAGCCGCCCGCCGAAGGCGAGGCCGGCCGTCGCGCCGCCTCCGCGCTCCTCGGCGTGTTCCTGCCAGGGCCGGAGCGGCTCATCGTGGAGCTGGCCGCGACCGGCGATCGCGTCCTGGCGCTATGGACGGGCGGCGACGGGGGCTGAGCGGGTAGTTCGGGTCCCGAACGACTTCGGCTGGGGCTCGACCCCAAGCGGCGCCGTGGCACGATTCGACACGATCGTGCTACACCGCCGCGTGACGTCAGGTCACGCCGAGGAGCTTGTTCATCGACGCCTCGTCGGCGGGCGTGAACGGATACTGGTCGAACTCGGCGCTCGCCACCCACTTGAACGCGTTGACCGCGAGCGGCTGGAGCGTCTCGGTGATGAGCGTGCACTCGTAGAGGAAGAGATCGACGACGTAGTGCTCGTACGGATGGCTGACGAACGAGATCAGCTTCCCGACCTCGATGCCGACGCCGAGTCGATGGAGGAGCTCGCGCTTCAGCGCCTGCTGGTCGGTCTCGGCGGCCTCGACACGTCCGCCGGGGAACTCCCACATGAGCGGGAGGACGGCGGAGACTCGGCGCTGCGTGATGAGATACTTGCCGTCCCGCTCGAGCACGGCGGCGACGACCCGGATCGTCTTCATCACACGGCCACGCGGAACAACTGCTGCCCCATCAAGAGCACGTCGCCGCTCTTGACCTCCGTCTCCTCGTGCAAGCGCATGAAGGAGCCGTTGGAGCTTCCGAGATCCGTGAGGAGCAGCTTGCCGCCCTCCCAGCTCAGTCGGCAGTGGAGCCCGGAGACGTAGCCGTCCTCGGGGAAGAGCACGTCGCCGCGCTCGCGACCGAGATGAACGCCGGTCTCGGGGATCGGGAACGCGTTGCCGGTGACCTCGCGTCCGATGACGAGCGCGATACGGCCGACGTAGCCCTTGGCGGGCGAGCCGAGGCGCTCGACGCCGTCCGGCGAAGGCGCGGGAGCCTGGAGCGGCTCGAACTTGATGATCTCCTGCCCGATGCGGAACATGTCGTGCGGGCGGAGCTCGACAGGCACGTCGCGAACGAGCTTCTTGTAGACGCCGTTGAGCGACGCCTCATCCTTCACGGTGACGCGGCTGCCAGGGCCGGCGCCGACCTGCTTGAAGGTCGCGTGGCGCGGCGAGAGATAGCTGTCACCGGCGAAGATGGCGCCGGTCTCGCGACCCACCGTGACGGTGGTACCGGGGAGCGCGAACGTTCCGGCCTCGGTGCCGTCGGCGCGGAGGGCGGTGAGGACGACGGTGCCGGCGCCTGCGCCGCCGATCGGGGCGGGAGCGACGGGCGCGGCCTTCGGTGCTGCTGCGGCGCCGGTCAGCCGGAATCCGCACGAACCGCAGAAGAGGTTCGTGGGCATGTTGATGTGGCCGCACTGCGGACACGAGACGGTGCCGCCGGCGGGAGGAGGTGACGACTGACCGCCGCCCTGACCTGCGCCAGCTGGGCCCGCGCCCACGCCGCCGCCGCCCATGACCATGCCGCCGCCGGCCGGACCGGCGGGAGGCGAGAACGCCGCCGGAGCCGCCGACGCAGCCTTCACGCCTTGCGACGGGGTCTGCGGAGAGAACGGCTTCGGCGCTGCGTCACGAGGAAGCTCCGCGCCACAACCCAGGCAGAACTTGTAATGGTCCTGGTTGTCCTTGCTGCACTTCGGACACGTGATCAAAGCAGCCTCCCGAGCCTCGTCATGCGAACCGGGAGTATCGGCCCCCCGGTCAACGTGGGTCAAGCACCGATCGCCGCCCTACCGGCTCACGGTGACCGCGTCGTCGAGGTCATTTTGCTCATCCGCGACCTCGGAGGAGCCGTCGGAGGCGCCATTCACGCCGTTCTGGCCGTGATCTGCGCTCCGATCGAGCTCCTCCTTCGCGGCGGTGACCGCTCCCAGCGGGTCGAGCTCGCGGAGGTACTTACCGATGCGTTTTTCCCGGACCTTCGCCAGGGAGGCGAGCGCTTCCTCCCGGGCCTGCGGCGGGAGCGCGCGGGCCGAGCGGAGCACGTCATGGGCGACGTCGACGTCGTGGATCTCGCCGAGGCGCTTCTGGAAGACGACGGCAGGCTCCAGCATCGCCCGCGAGTCGAGGGGCAGCGCCTCGGCGAGGAGCTCGATCGAATACCGCAGCTCCTTGTAAGAGATACGAAGCTCGTGGAGGCCGAGCATGTCCTCGGGCGGCACGTCGCGGCCCTTCTCGACGACGCGTCGCGCGCGCTCGACGGTGCGCCGCGCGAACTTCGAGAGCTCGATGTTGCGCGCCGGGTCGAACGGGAACACGAGCAGCGCCTTCAGCATGAGGCGCGCGCGATCGAGCTCGCCGCGCTCGATGCGTGAGACGACGGCGCGCCGCAGCTTGCGCTCGCGCGCGGCGCGCGCCGACAGCCAGAGCCCGAACGCGGGATGGACCGAGAGGCCGTCGAGGGTCTCCTCGAGGACCTCCTCGTCGCGGAGGTCGCCGGTCGCCTTCATCACCTCGGCGAAGCTCTTGCGGACCACGTCGGAGTGCCAGCGCCCGAAGAGAGGGCGCGCCATCTTGAGCATGGTGCGCAGGCGACGGATGGCGACGCGGAGGTCGTGGATGGCCTCGTCGTCGGTCGACTCGACCACGCGCGGGATGGCGGCGGCGAGCTCGACGTCGAGCTCGCGGAGCTTCTTCACGACGTACGGACCGGCAGGCGGCCCCGCGTGCGTGCGCGCCGACGTCGTCGAGCGCGCGGTCATGCCGGCCTCCTCACGTGGACCACGGTCATCGGCTTCTTTCCCCTCGATTTGAAGAAGGTACGCCGCACCGCGAGCCGCGTCTGCTCTGCGATGTGGGCGTCGTCGGAGTGCGACGCGAGATCGGCGATGGCGTGCCTGACCGCGGCGCGGGCGGCTTGCAGCTCCTCGGGATGTGCGGCCTCGTCGACCACGCCGCGCGTGATCAGCGACACGTCCACCACCGATCCGCTGGCACCGACGGTGACCGCGCACGACGCGAAGCCCTCTTCGGCGAGGACCTCGCGCTCGCGCAGGATGTGCGTCGGGATCTCGCGCCCCGCGAAGACATGGATGCGACCGGCGTGCACCGTCTCGCGCAGCTCGAGCCGTTCCTCGCTGATCTCGGCGATGCGACCGTTCTCGATCACCGACACCTGCTCGACGCCGGTCTCTCGCGCGAGCTCGGCATGACGCGTGAGGTGGTGGATGGTCCCGTGCACCGGAATGAAGCACTTCGGACGTACCAGCTCGATCATGCGTCGCTGCTCGGGCCGATGCGCGTGACCGCTGACGTGCACGCCGCGATCGGTGAGCCGCGTCCGCACCTCGCAGCCCCGACGGAGGAGCAACCCGAGGAGCGCGTGCACCTCGCGCTCGTTGCCGGGGATGGTGCGCGCGGAGAGGATCACGCGATCGCCGGGGCCGATGTCGAGGGCGGGGTGATCGCCGCGCGCCAGCTTGGCGAGCGCGGCGTTGGCCTCACCCTGCGAGCCGGTGGCGACGCCGAGGATCTTCGAGCGCGGCAGCTCGCGCGCGCGCGCGTCGGGCCACACGAGATCGTCGGGCCACGGGAGATAGCCGGTCGATCGCGCGACGCGCGCATGCGTGCCGACGCCGCGTCCGAGGAGCACGATCTTCCGGCCGGTGCGGCGCGCGATGTCCCCGAGGAGGCGCAGGCGATGGATGTTCGACGCGAACATGGCGACGACCACGGCGCCGGGCGCGCCTTCGACGAGCGTCTCGAGCACCGCGCCGACGTCGATCTCGTTGCCGGTCGGGCCCTCGGCGTCGATGTTGGTCGAGTCGCTCATGAGGAGCGTGACGCCGGCGTCGCCGAGCTCGCGCAGGCGCTCGGTGTCGAAGTGCTCGCCGTCGGGCGGCGCCTCGTCGACCTTGAAGTCGCCGCTGTGCACGAACATGCCGGCATCGGTGGTGATGGCGAGCGCCGTCGCGTCGGCGATGGAGTGCGTGACGCGGATCGGCTCGACCCGGAACGAGCCGACGTGGAACGGCGTACGGGGCCGCGTCTCGAAGAGGCG
>JAYTZB010000795.1:0-1539 GCA_043742085.1 Polyangiaceae bacterium | reverse complement strand
TCCCGATATCCGGATACCGCCGAAGTCGGCATTCACCCTCGGACCCACGTTCTTCCAGATCCCGCAGGGCCTGTCGGGCGTGAAGTTCTTCGCGATGACCGGTCACGAGCACCAGTTCGGCACCAACGTGCAGGTCGCGATGTCGACCACCGACACCGACCCCGGAAAAATGATCTACGACGTGCCAGGCTGGCTCTGGAGCGAGCCGAAGACCGAGGTCTTCGCGACGCCGTTCACCGTACCCGACAACGGCGGCTTCACGTTCACGTGCAGCTGGAACAACACCAGCGACAAGTCCGTCCAGTTCGGCGAGTCCGCGAACAACGAGATGTGCTTCTTCTGGGCGTACTACTACCCGAGCCAGGGCTCGCGCGTGTGCTTCCACACGTCTCGGATCAACGGCCCCGGCGGTGGAGACATCTGCTGCCCCAGCGATCCGCTCTGCAACCTGGTCATCAGCGGCGGGCGCTGACACCGACTCTCCGGCCGTATCAGCGCGAGGCCATCGACGCTGTTCTGGCGGCCCGCCGCAGCGGGGTTCGTCGCATGGTGGTGTGCCTGCCGACCGGCGCGGGCAAGACCGTCATCTTCTCGCATCTCGCGCGTCTCGCGCGCCGGCAGGTGCTGGTGCTGGCGCATCGCGAGGAGCTGCTCACCCAGGCGCGCGAGAAGCTGGAGCGCGCAATGGAAGGCGCCGCGGTGGTCGCGGTGGAGCAGGGCGCGCGAGAAGCGACGGACGACGCGAAGGTGCTGGTCTGCTCGATCCGCTCGCTCCACGAGAAGCGGCTGGCGCGCGTCATCGAGAAGCGGGACTTCGGTCTCGTGATCTACGACGAGTGTCATCATGCCGCCGCCGAGGACAACCTGCGTGTGCTCCGGCAGCTCGGCGCGTTCGACGACAGCTGGACCGGTACGCTGCTCGGCTTCACTGCCACCACCGCGCGCAGCGACGGCAAGGGCCTCGATACCATCTTCGAGCGAATCGTCTACTCGCGAACGCTTCCGGAGATGATCGAAGATGGATATCTATCCCCATTACGAGGATTCCGGATATCCACGAATGCCGATCTGACCCGCCTCTCGAGCGGCTCGACCGGGCTCGATTTCGACGAAGAGGAGCTCGCCGAGGCGGTCGACATCGAGGAGCGGAACGCGCTGGTGGCGCGGTCCATCCAGGAGCTCGCGCGTGACCGTCGCACCATCGCGTTCTGCGTCACCGTCAATCATGCTCGAAACCTGAGCCGCTCGCTCAACCTGCTCGGCGTTCCTGCGGGTATCGTGCACGGCGCGATGCCGAGCGACGCGCGCGCCAAGGCGCTCGCCGATTTTCGCGCCGGCCGGACGCAGGTCCTCACCAACGTCGCCGTCCTGACCGAGGGCTTCGATGATCCGGGCGTATCGTGCATCGCGATGGCGCGCCCGACGCGATCGGAGGGCCTGTATGCGCAGTGCATCGGACGCGGGACGCGCCTCTCGCCGGACAAGAAGGACTGCCTCATCCTCGACTTCGTCGATCTGTCCTCGCTCAGCTTGTGCACG
>JAYTZB010000794.1:0-3375 GCA_043742085.1 Polyangiaceae bacterium | reverse complement strand
GTGGGTGCCCGGCGATCCGGTCGTGTTTCCGCGGGCTGCGCAGGGCTCCGCGCAGCTCCTCCTCCATGATCGGAAGGATCACCGAGGGACATCCCAGGGCGGGTGATGGACGGAGGATCCGGGTGGCTCTGCTAGATTCCAGTGAGAGCATACGGCGGACGGAAGTCGCGAGAGCGGCCGAACCGGGGTAATTCGGGAGGTCATGTCGAACGCGAAGTCCTACGTCGTGGCCGTGGCTGGAGCGACCGGTGCCGTCGGTCGCGAGATGCTCCGGACCCTCGAGCAGAGGAAGTTCCCCGTCTCTCGCCTCGTCGCGCTCGCGAGCAAGCGCAGCGCCGGTCAGAAGCTCCCGTGGAAGGGCGGCGAGATCACCATCGAGGAGCTCGGACCGAAGTCGTTCGAAGGCGTCGACATCGCGCTCTTCAGCGCGGGCGCCAGCGTGTCGCGCGAGTACGGCCCGATCGCTGCGAAGTCCGGCGCCGTCGTGATCGACAACTCGAGCGCGTGGCGCATGGACCCCGAGTGCCCGCTCGTCGTGCCGGAGGTCAACATGGCCGCCGCGCAGAATCGTCCGAAGGGCATCATCGCCAACCCGAACTGCTCGACCATCCAGATGGTCGTTGCGTTGAAGCCGCTGCACGACGCCGCGCGCATCAAGCACATCATCGTGTCGACGTACCAGGCGACGAGCGGCAAGGGCCACGCGGCCGTCGAGGACCTCTTGCAGCAGTCGCGCGCCGCGCTCGATGGCAAGACCGTCACGCCCTCGGTGTTCCCCGGACAGATCGCGTTCAACGTGCTGTGCGACTGGAAGGCGGGCGAGGGCGACTACTCCGAGGAGGAGTGGAAGATGGTCCACGAGACGCGCAAGATCATGGGCGACGACACCATTGGCATCTCGCCGACCACCGTGCGCGTTCCGGTCGTCAACGGGCACTCCGAGTCCATCCACGTCCAGTTCCATCGCGCCATGAAGGCCGAAGAGGCGAAGAACCTCCTTCGCGGCGCCGACGGCGTCGTGCTGATGGAGGACGCCTACGCGCCAGGTAACCATCCCCAGCCTGCGCTCACGTCGGGGACCGATCCCGTCTATGTCGGTCGCGTTCGTGACGACATCGCCGTGCCCGGCGCCATCAACATGTTCGTCGTCGCCGACAACCTCCGGAAGGGCGCTGCGCTCAACGCCGTGCAGATCGCCGAGCGCCTCTTCACGTAGCCGTCGCGCGCAACGCCTGACGGGTTACGATGAGCGCGTGGGCGAAGAGGACGCGACCGAGCGCATGGACCCGCTCGCGGCGGAGCCCGTCGAGGTTCGCGTGGTCGCGCCTTCGCTGCCTCCCACGCTGACACCGTCCACGGCACCGCCGCCGGTCGTCGTGCTCGGTCCCGGTCTGCCGTCCGTGCCCGGCGCGACGGGGTCGACGCCGCCCTCCGCATCGTCGTCGTCGTCGCTGGCGTCCCGAGCTTCGGCGTCGCCGTCGGGAGCGCGACCCGCATCGACGGTCGCCGCGTCGACGCTCGATGCGATGCACGGCGAAGAGGCCACGCGCGCCGCGGGCTTCGGACGCGTCGTCGCCATCCTCTGCTTCGTGGGCCTCGTCGGGCAGCTCGGCTACCAGGGAAATCCCAAGCTACGCATCGCGATGGCCGTGGCGCAGTCGGTCCTCGGCGCCGTTGCCGCGTGGGTGTGGTGGCGAGCGCGCGATCCGGCGCGCTGGTCCTCGGCGGTCTTCCGCATCTTCGGTGTGGCGTCGGCGCTCTCGTCGGTGGTCTTCATCCACTACCTCGGCGTCTTCTCACCGGTCACGGTCGTGATCGTCATGGGGCTGTCGTTCTTCGGCCACGGCGACGACTCGAAGATCGCCGTGCCGCTCTCGATCGTCGTCGCGCTCCAGTACATGATCTCGGCGCTGCTGATCGCGCTGCGGATCATCCCGGACCTCGGCCTCTTCGTCCCCGCGGACGTGCCGCAGTCGGCGAAGATCGCCATGCTCGGCATGGTGACGGCGACGATGCTCATGGTCCTCTGGCAAGCGCGTCTCGGCCGCCAGGCCACGCTCGAAGCCATCGAGCGCTCCAACGAGGCGGTCCGTCTCGCGCGCACGCGGGAGGCCCAGCTCGAGGAGGCGAAGGAGAACCTCGACGCCGCCATCCGCGCGGGCTCGGGGAGGAGCGGCCGCTATACCGGCACGAGCGCGGGACGCTTCCGCCTCGATCACATCGTCGGGCGCGGCGCGATGGGTGAAGTGTATTCTGCACGCGTTGGCGAGACCTCCGATCGCGTCGCCGTGAAGCTGCTCCACATCGGCAAGCTCGAGGAGCCAGAGCTGGTGAGCCGCTTCCTGCGCGAGGCGGAGGTGGCGCGTCGCGTGCGGGGCCCCAACCTGGTCAACGTGATCGAGGTCGGCAACGCGCAGGACGGGTCGCCGTACATCGCGATGGAGCTGCTCGAGGGCAGCGACCTCGCCACTCTCCTCCGCGACAAGCCGAGCCTCGAGCTCGCCGAGGTGGTGACGCTCGTCGACGACGTCGCTCGCGGTCTCGAGATCCTGCACGCTGCCGGCGTCGTGCATCGCGACCTCAAGCCTGCCAATCTCTTCCTGTCGCAAGGCCCACCGGCCAGGTGGAAGATCCTCGACTACGGCGTGTCGAAGCTGCGCGAGTCGACCATGACCGAGGACCAGGTGGTCGGAACGCCCGGCTACATGTCCCCGGAGCAGGCGCAGGGCGGCAAGGTCGACTCGCGCTCGGACATCTTCGCGCTGGGCGCCGTCGCCTACCGCACCATCACCGGGCGGCGGCCGTTCACGGGGATCGGCACGCCACAGCTGCTCTATCAAGTCGTGTACGCGCAGCCGGTGCGCCCGCGGGAAATCTCCGCCGACATCCCCCGCGACGTGGAGCTCGTGCTCGCCATCGCGCTCGCCAAGCGTCCCGAGGCGCGCTTTCCCACCAGCGCCTCGCTGGCTACTGCAATGCGGCTCGCGTCGCAGGGGGCACTGGATCCGAAGATGCGGACTCACGGAGAGCGGATCGTGAGGGCGGCGCCGTGGTCGAAGGGCGTGGAGTGATCGGCGCCGGCGCGGCGACGACGGCTTGCTCGCGCACGCCGAAGAGCATGCATGCTGCACCTATCGCGAGGCCGCCGAAGAGCACGTTGAAGCCAGCGGCGTAGCTGTTGCCGCTCCACGTGATGACGTAGCCAATGATGATGTTGGTGAGGAAGCCGCCGATCTGGCCGCCCATGTTGATGAAGCCCGACCCCGAGCCCATCAGCTTCGGCGGCAAGAGGACCATCGGCATCGCCCAGATCGCGCCCACCGCCATGAAGAGCAGGAGCCCGGCGATGCATTGCATGACCATGAAGCCGGTGGC
>JAYTZB010000793.1:0-5198 GCA_043742085.1 Polyangiaceae bacterium | reverse complement strand
ATCCAGGGCATCGCGTTCCTCATCGATCAGGAGGCGACGCTCGACGACATCGATCACTGCGTGCACCCCCATCCCGCGATCACCGAGGGCGTGCAGGAGTGTGCGCGCATGCTGCTCGGCCGTAGCGTCCTCAAGGTGGGCGTCTTCGGGCGGGAAGGCATGATGCGTTGCGGCGAGGGATGAGCGCGCGCGCTACGGTGTGGCCGCGAACGGCATCTCAGCCCTCGAACCCCCTCCATCCTTGAGTCCTCCTCCCCGAGCACGCGGCCGAGCACGTGGCAACGAGCCGCCCGTCAAGCTGACGCCGGCAGCGCTGAAACAAGCGCTGCGGGACAGCGGCGCGTACACGCGACGAGCCTTCGGCCTGGTGTGGAAGTCATCGCGACCGCTCACGGTCGCGCTCGCGACGATCACGCTCTTCGTGGCCGCCGTTCCCCCGGCCATCGCGCTCGCGGGTAAGCGCATCGTCGACGCGGTGGTCGCGAAGTCCTCCGACGACACCATCACGTGGGTCGGTGTGGAGCTGGGTCTCGTCATCCTGCAAGCGACGCTCACGCGCGGGCTCGGGCTCGTCCGCAGCGTGCTCGGCTCGCGCCTCGGCACCGATGTCAACGTCGCCATCCTCGAGCGAGCCACGGCGCTCGAGCTCCGCCACTTCGAGGACCCCGAGTTCTACGACAAGCTGAGCCGAGCGCGGCGTGAGGCCTCTTCGCGTCCCATGTCGCTGGTCACCGAGTCGTTCGCGCTCGTGCAGAACCTCCTCACGCTGGCGGGCTATGCGGCGTTGCTCCTCCAGTTCAGCGGCTGGGTGGTGCTCGCCTTGATGCTCGCGACGGTGCCCGCCACCATCGCCGAGATGCGCTACTCGAAGGCCACGTTTCGCCTGCGGAACTGGCGCTCGCCCGACTCGCGACGCCTCGTCTATCTCGAGTACGTGCTCGCGAACGACGAGCACGCGAAAGAGGTGAAGCTGTTCGGGCTGGGGCCGATGTTCCTCGGCCGCTACAAGGAGCTCGCCGAGCGCTTCCACGCCGAGGACTCGAAGCTGGCGACGCGGCGCTCGATCGTCACGACCGGGCTCTCGCTCCTCGCGACCGGCGCGTTCTATTTCTCGTACGGCGCGATGGCGCTCCTCGCGGCGGCCTCGAAGCTGACGCTCGGCAACATGACCATGTACGTGCTCGCGTTCCGGAGCGGCCAGTCGGCGTTCCAGTCGATCCTCAGCGGCATCGGCAGCATCTACGAGCACAACCTCTACATGTCGAACCTCTTCGCGTATCTCGACGGCACCGTCGCCGCCGAGGACGAGACGAGGGCGATGGTTCCTGCGCTGCCCTCGGCTCCCGCTGCCGAAGCCGCGCCGGAGCCGACGGATCTCGATGCGGGAGAGAAGGGGATACGCCTCGAGAACGTGAGCTTCCGTTATCCCGGCCAGGCCAAGGACGACAAATGGGTTCTCCGTAACGTCGATCTGTTCATCCCGCGCGGTCAGAGCGTGGCGCTCGTCGGACAGAACGGCGCCGGAAAGACCACGCTCGTGAAGCTGGTCACGCGTCTCTACGAGCCGACCGAAGGGCGCGTGCTCCTCGACGGCAAGGACCTCCGGGCGTGGGATCGCAACGCGCTCCTCGCGCGCTTCGGCGTCGTCTTCCAGGATTTCAACCAGTACCAGCTCAAGCTGCGCGAGAACGTGGGCGTCGGCAGCGTCGAGCACCTGGAAGAGGTGCCTCGCATCGAGCGCGCGGTCGCGCAGGGTGGCGCCGATGCGCTCGTGGCCGGAATGGGCAACGGCATCGAGACGAATCTCGGTCGCTGGTTCCAGGACGGGGTCGAGCTCTCGGGGGGTCAGTGGCAGAAGGTGGCGCTCGCGCGCGGCTTCATGAGGGAGCAGGCCGACATCCTCGTGCTCGACGAGCCGACCGCCGCCCTCGATGCGGAGGCCGAGCACGCGGTCTTCGATCGCTTCAAGGAGCTCTCGCGCGGAAAGACCACGCTCATCATCTCGCACCGTTTTCCCACGGTGCGCATGGCCGATCGCATCCTCGTCCTCGAGAACGGCGGCATCAAGGAGGACGGCACGCACGCTGCGCTCCTCGCGGCGGGCAAGACGTACGCGCATCTCTACTCGATGCAGGCCGCGGGCTACGCATAGAGCTGGCCCGGGCCACCCTCGAACCTGTCCGGGACAGCCCTACGTCGGGCGCAACTGCGCGAGATCGCTCGTCCGCGTTCCTGGCCCGCGTCCTGCTGAAGGCGGGGCATGGACGGAATCAACAAGGTCATGATCCACGGCAACCTCGGCGCGGACCCGGAGCTCCGCATGCTTCCCGGCGGCACAGCGATGCTCAAGCTGCGCGTCGCCACCAACGAACGCTGGACCGACAAGGACAACGTGAAGCAAGAAAGGGTGGAGTGGCACCGCGTGACGCTTTTCGGACGTCCCGCGGAGGGCCTCGCCAAGTTCGCGCGCAAGGGCATGGCGGTGTTCGTCGAAGGACGGAACCAGACCACGTCTTACGAGAAGGACGGGCAGAAGCACTACAGCACCGAGATCATCGCCGACCGCGTGACGGCGACGGGCTCACCGCGCAGCGGTTCGGAGAGCCGCGCGCCGGCCGGGGCCGACGCTCCCTTCGCAGAGGCACACGCCGGTGTCCTCAACGGCAGCCGCCCGCGAGCGCCGTCGGCCTCCGCGGCGCAGAGCGACATTCCGTTCTGAGCGCCACCACGAGCGGCGTCGTGCGCCGGGATCCGCTGGGATCATCGCTCCGCCCACTCAGGCGATCGACTGCGGTCGATCACGAATGGCGGCGCATGTCCCACGGATCCCGGCCACGACAGCGGCCGGGACGATGCGCGCACAGTCGGGTCAGAAATCGCGGTGGCCGCGCAGGCGCTCGTCGGCATCCTCGCGGCTCATGCGCATCACGCGGTCGCAGACGTTCCAGTCGAAGCCTGCCCGCGCCAGTGCTCCCAGCGCCTTCCGCTCCAGCGCGCGGCGCTCTTCGCGGTCCGCCGGCACGTCCACTTCTTCCGTGGACGCGAAGGGACCGATTCGTCTCCTCCTCGCGAACTGCAGCGCCGCGTCGAGCTCCGCGCCGGCGTCGCGAGGCACGGCGTCGCGGACCGTCGCGGAGTCGACGCCCTTCTGCGCGAGATGCGCGGTGATGGCGCGCCGCGATCGTCCCGCGCTCGACATGCGGCGCGCTCGGTTCTCGGCGAACGTCGCGTCGTTCACGAGACCGACCTCGCGTAGCCGAGCGACGATCTCCTCGATGAGCTCGCGCGCCTTTGCGGCGTCACCGGCGATGCCCTCGGCGTCGCGACCGGCGCGGACCGAGCGGCGCGCCCAGTTGCCGATGCGTCGCTCGAGAGTCTTCTTCACAGAGTCCGCGGTTGCGGCGCCGCGGGCGAGGTAGGCGAGCGCGGCCTCGTGCAGCGCAGCGCGCGAAGGCGCGGGACCGGGCTCACGCGGTCCGCGCTTGCCTCGGCCCTTCGTCGGCGCGTGAGCCGCGCTCACGCGCGCTCGAGCGCGGTCATGCCTTCGAGACGAGGTCGTCGAACGCGCGATCGAACTCGTCGTCGGCGCCGACCGCAGCCTGGCGCTGCTGCATCTTCGGCTCGTTCTTCGCGAGGCGGCGCACGCGCTCCTGCACGTCGCGGTAGTTCGGATCGCGTCGCATCGCCTTCTGGTAGTACGACAGCGCTTCCTTGTTCTGCTTCTTCGCCTCGTAGGCGGCGCCGATCTCGTAGCAGAGCACCGTCTCTTGCTGCGGGTCCTTGTTGGGCGAGTTGAGGCCCATGAGGAACGCGTCGATCGCCTCGTTCAAGCGACCGCGCTCGAGCTCGACCATGCCGATCATCGAGCGACACACGCACTCGCGCTTCGGGTCCTGTGCGGCGACCTCGAACTCGCGGATCGCGTCGTCGATGAGCATCATCTCCTTGTAAGCGATGCCCAGGTTGTAGTGCGAATCGGAGTCGTCGACGCTGATCTGCTTGGCGACGCCTTCCTTGAACTTCGCGAAGACCTCCTCGACGTCGACCTGCTGCTCGGTGTTGGCGTGGCCCTCGGCGGGCTGGATGCCGTTGTAATCCAGGCTCTCCAGGGCATCGAGCGAGGCTGCGATGTCGTACGCGTGATCGCCGCCGGCGGCGCGCTCGTCGCGAGGACGCTCACGCGCGCCGCTGCCACGCTGCTCGTCCTGCGCGTCGAGCTCGGCGATCCGCTCGCGGAGGAGCGGGTTGTTGGGATGCTTGGTGAGCTGCTCGTGGAGGATGGCGCGCGCATCGTCGAGGAGGCCGCGCGAGCAGAAGAACTCCGCCTCGTCGAGGGCGTCCTCGAGCTCGCGGCTCGACACGGCGCCGATGTTCGCCGGAGGAGCCACCGAGGCCGCGCCCGGACGCTCCGTGCTCTGACCGCGCATCAGGTGCTGGTCGTGGCTGGCCGCTTCACCCGGCGCCGCGTGAGCATGCATTCCGGGCATGTCGGCGTCCGGCTCGTCGAGCGGGAAGCTCGGGAGCTCCTCGTTGCCGTCGGCGTCGCTGCCTGCGCTGCCAGGCTGGGCGCCCGGCGCGTGCGACGGTGCGCGACCGACGTAGACCTGGCGATCGTCTGCGTACTGGGCCGAGCCCTGGGCGGCGGCGCCCTCCTCAAGATCGTAGGACGGGAGCGCGTCGTTCTCGGTGCCGGTCTGCTCCTCGTAGCTGACCTCGGCGTCCTGAGGAGCCGCCGCATCGTTCTCGTCGACGATCTCGTAGCCGAGCTCCTGGAGCATCTCGATCGCGCGAGCGTTCTGCGGATCGAAGGCCAGCACGTCCTGGAGCGCGCGCGCAGCCGAGTCGCCGTCGAGCGAATCGATGTAGAGCGCAGCGATGACGAGCATCTCCTGCACGGCGTCTTCGGTCTGACCGGACTCGATCAGGATGTCGCGATAGACCTCGTGGATGTCCATCGAGCGCGGGTCGATCGCGAGGCCCGCGCGGAGCGTATCGAGCGCCTTGTTGTAGAGACGGACGCGCCGGAACGCGTTCGCATCGGCGAGCGCCTTGTGGACCTGCTCGGTCGTGTCCGGCGGAGCCTCGATCTCCTCGCCCGCGCCCGCGTCGGCGTAACCATTTTGCGTGTACGCGGCGCCCGGCTCGCTGGGATCGGCGGTGTACGCATCGGCCTCGGCCGTTCCGTACGCGTCACCCTC
>JAYTZB010000792.1:0-3612 GCA_043742085.1 Polyangiaceae bacterium | reverse complement strand
TTCACCATGAGCGGTGACCTCACGGGCGCCGCGGGCGCGGTCACCGTCGGCAACCTCTCGGGCACGCCGCCCAGCAACGCCGCGCCGTACAACGGAACGACCGATCTCGACTGGTGGTACGGACCGACGGCGTCGTCGATCGACGCGACGCGGACGGCGCGCGCCACGCTGACCGGCACCTACGGAGGCGGCGCGCTCAATGCGACGGGTCGTCTGAACCTGCTCACGTCGGTCGGCGGCTCGATCGCCAGCCTCGCCGTCTCCGGCGCGAAGATCACGATGGCGATCGGCGGAGCCACGGTCCCGACGAGCGCCGCGGCCGCGGCCCCGCCGGGGCATGTCGCGAGCGAGCACCTGTTGCCGACGTTGCAGAGCTACGGAACGGCCGGCGGCACGTCGGGCGCCCCGACCGGCCAGATGTGCGGCAACATCGCAGCCTCCTCGCTCGACACGACGCTGCCGCCCGCGTCGCTGCTGCCGGGCGGTGCCAACGCGTGCAACGAGAAGTACTCGGCTGCCAACCGCCTCATCGACATCATGGTCGGCGGCTGCACGGTCAAGGTCGTCTTCGTCAACGTGAGCGCGATCAACAAGACGCAGCCGGATCAGGTGGATCCCGCGGCCGCGGTAGCCGGGGCGGGCGGGCCGTACCAGCTCATCGCCGATCCGACGACCAAGCGCGTGACGACGTGCAAGGATAAGACCGGCACAGTCGTGGCTCTTCCGACGTGCCTCAGTGCTGCGGCGTACTCGATGTCGTTCAAGTACGCGACCGATCGTGTGATCATCAAATAAGAGGCTCTGGCGCGTGCGTGACGGCCCCACCATCATCGGTAATTACGTGCTCTGCGGCGAGCTCGCCAAGGGGGGCATGGCGACGATCTACATCGGTCACGCCATAGGCTCGAAGGAGCCCCTCGCCATCAAGAAGATGAACGTGCACGGCTCGAGCCCCGACCTGATCACGATGTTCCTCGACGAGCTCGCGCTCGCGGGCAGCGTGAAGCACCGCAACATCGTGCGCACCATCGAGGTGGTAAGCACCGACGACGACCTCTGTCTCGTCATGGAGTACGTCGAGGGCGAGACCGTCAGCAAGCTGATGCGCGCCGCTCGCGAGCAGAACATCCTCGTCCCCGTGCCGATCGTCTGCGGGATCGTGGTCGCCGCGCTCCACGCGCTGCATGCCGTGCACGAGGCGACGGACGCCAACGGCAAGTCTCTCGAGATCGTCCATCGTGACGTCTCGCCCCAGAACATCGTCGTCGGCACCGACGGTGTGACGAGGCTCCTCGACTTCGGCGTGGCGAAGGCAGCGGTGCGCCTCCAGCAGACGCGCACCGGCGAGCTGAAGGGCAAGGTCGCGTACATGGCGCCCGAGCAGCTCGAACGTCACGAGGTCACCAAGCTCACCGACCTCTATGCGATGGCGGTCGTTCTCTGGGAGGCGCTCGCCGGTCGTCGCCTCTTCGAGGCGGAGACCGAAGGACAGCTCGTGCGGAAGGTGATGCAAGGCACGACCGATCCGCCGAGCACGGCGCGATCCGACATCCCCTCGAGCGTCGACGCGGTCGTGATGCGGGCGCTCGCGAGGGAGCCGGCGGACCGCTATCAGACGGCGCGCCAGCTGGCGGGCGCCATCGAGGGCGCGGTGCCCATCGCGCGCGCTCCGGAGATCGCCGAGCTCGTACTGGCGGTGGCGAAGAAGACGCTCGACGCACGCGCGCGGAGGATCTCCGCCATGATCGCGTCGGGCGGCGCCGGGGGCGTCGTGCCGGCGCCGCCGAGCTCGTCGCAGATGACCGTGGGGTCCGTGCCGTCGTCGCAACGCATCATCGCGGGGCGACCCGCGGGCTCGTCACCCGGCTCTTCGCCGTCGTCGCCGTCCCTTCGCTCGTCTTCGGCTCAGGCCTCGTCACAGGCCTCGTCGGCCTCGTCGGCTTCGGTGGCCTCGCTGCCATCGGCGACGCCGTCGGTGGGGACCGGTCTTCGCTCTCGGTCGTCCGCTGCATCGGGAGTGGCGGTGCCGTTCGGCGAGGACGCGACGTCGCCGGGCACGACGCGCATGTCGGTGACGGGCACGCTCTCGACGAAGGCGCCGGGCAAGCAGGTGCTGATCATCGACGACAGCCCGGTCATCCTCGAGAACGCGCGGCGCGTGCTCGAGGCCGACGGCTACCGCGTGACGACCACGACGCAGACGGTGGGCGCGGCGCGCCATCTCGTCGACTGCGATCTGGCGCTGATCGATTTCCACATGCCCGGCTTCAACGGCGGGGCCGTGATCCAGTCGCTTCGCTCTGCCGCCAGCACGAGCGGGCGGACGTGTCTCTTCTACCTCTTCACGTCGGACCAGGAGGTCGCCAAGGACTACGCGCGCATGGGGTTCGACGGCTCGCTCACCGGCAAGGGCGACGACGGCGCGCTTCTGCGCGGTGTGCGCGCCGCATTCCGTGTGCTGCAGATGCGCGCGATGAAGAAGTAACGTGCGAGCGATCGGTCGCTTCGCTGCCGTTGTCGCGATCGCGTGTACGGGGATCGCCGGCGCGCTGACCGCCTGCGGGTTCGACGGCCAAGGCACGCTTGCGCTCACCGTCCCGGCCGACGGCGGCGGCGCGCGCGACGAGGCGAGCGCGCCCGAGACAGGTCCGATCACCGTCGAGGGCGGCGTCGCGATCGATGGCGGGCCCATCGATGGCGATGCGGGCCCGTGCGCGCTCGGGGACGGCGGCGCTGGCGTGTTCTGCGGCGGAAAATGCGTGAATACTGCACGTAATCACGACAACTGCGGCGGCTGTGGCCTGGCGTGCCCGAGCTCCTCGGCGTGCGATGGTGCGTGCGTCGTCGTGGCGAAGGCCCTCGAAGGCATGCGCTACGAGATCCCGTGCATGGACAGCCCCGCGGGCGCGTTCTGCAACGGTGGCTCTCCGCCGCCGGCCGCGAAGTCGGTCGTGCTGACGGGAACGACCGGCAAGAGCTACGTGATCGGGATCCGCGTGCGTGGCGTCGTCGAGCAGAACTCGTACAGCGGCACGACGGCTGGCGGCGCGCAGGGCACCAACGCCGCCTTCTTCGTCGTCGACGGCACGGTGACGAACGGCAACTGGAACACGTACTCGCTGGCGGTCTCGAGCCCGCCGAAGAATGCGTTCTTGAACAGCGGCGCTACGGGTCACTCGTACGTCGACGGCCTCGACTACACGGCGCGCCTCGCGGCGAACGCAGGCGCGACCATCACGCTGTCGTCGGCGTCCATCGACAACCTGATCGCGAAGAACCTCGCTCAGGCCGGCACGCCGATCGTGATTCCGGGCATTGTCCCGGCTCCGGCTGCCTTCAACGGCCAGTTCGTGCAGCTCGACGTCGAGACGGTGGTGCTCGCGCCCTGAGGTAAGCTCCGCGTTCGATGGCGCGAGCAACGGAACCGGCGGACGCGGTCGCGGACTTCTTTCGCGCGTGTGAAGCGGGCGCGAGCCGACATTCGCCCGATCCCACCGGCGGCGCGACCGAGGATCAGCCGTCGTGGCTGCGCGACCTTGCGGCCGCCACCGCTGCCGAGCTCTCGTTCGATACCGCCCGCGCGCGGGAGCTCCTCGGTCGCGCGCGCTCCGG
>JAYTZB010000791.1:0-2949 GCA_043742085.1 Polyangiaceae bacterium | reverse complement strand
CCGATCAGGCCCGGCGAGGGAAGATGGAACGACACCGACGTCACCGGTGCACCGAGCACGTCTTCGAGGCGCTTGCAGGCACCGGCGATCTCCTGGTCGGCGGCGTGCGGAGGGGACGTCGCCTCGTCGTGCGCGGGATGGTAGTGCAGCCCGATTTCGTGACCCGCGGCGCGGATGGCAGCGAGCGCCACACGCGATGCCGGATCGCGGACGTCGTAGAACGGACAGCTCAGCATCACGTGGTACGTGGCGGTGACGCCCCAGCTCTTCTCGAGAGCCGCGAGGTTCTGCGCTCGGCTCAAGCTGACGTCGATGTCGTGCCGGATGAAGGCGGTCGGCGTCGCTGGCGTTGCAAGGACCTCGGCTGCGCTCGACAGCGTGGAGAGCGCGTAACGCGACTTCACCTTCGCCATCAACCGATGGAGGTACTCGTAGCTCCAGTCTGCGCTCCAGGCGCTCATTCCTTCTCCTCGTCGGGCCAGGTCGGCAACGTCCCCCAGCGGACGCGCTCCGACCGCAGCCACGACAACCCGCGTCGCACGAACGCATAGAGGACGCCGAGCAACGTGGCGAGCGAGAGGAGCAGGCACACCGTGAGCAGCCGATCGCGATAGGCGATCTCCATCGTGTACTTGCCCGCCGGCACGTCGACGGCGAGGAGCTTCTCGTGATCCTTCACGGTGCCGACGCTCGAGCGCCACTGCGGCGCCCAGTTCTGGTTCACGTAGATGGTGGTCGCTTCCTTCGCGTCGACGTCGAGCTCGATGACGTTGGGAGACCATGATTTACGGGTCACCGTGGCCTTCGACGGGTCGGCCGGATACTCCTCCTGCGGGAGATCCCCGCGCAGCAGTGCCGACTGCGGGAGCGGATTGCCCGCCACGCAGTAGATGGACCCGAGGTTCGCGGTGGTGAAGATGTGCGCGTCGCGCCGGTTGCCTCGCGACTGGCGGAAGGGCTGCTCGTAGTCGCGGGGGCCCTCCTGGAGCATCATCGTGCCGGTCTTGATCCGCACCGTCTCGAGGATGGTCTCGGCCTGTGGCCGGATGACCTCGTACGCGAGCAACGTGGCGAGGCCGACCATGAGCATGCCGATCTCGACCGGCAGCGGACGCGCCGGGCGCCTCCGCCACGCGAACCATCGATCCCAGAGGCCGCGCACGAGTCGCGGCAAGGCATCCTCGACGCGCGTGATGCCGCGCGCAGCACAGACCACGAGGAAGAAGAGAACGAGCACCGTGTAGCGATCGGGGAAGCGCAGCTGCGAGAACATCGGCAGCGCCTTCAGGAGATGGAACGCCGACAGGGGCCCGGTGTCGCCCATCGCGAGCGCGAACGTGAGCACGACGCCTCCGCAGAAGAGCGCGGCCGTCGTATCGGCGAGGATGACGCCGACGAGCCCGATCACCATCACCACGCCGTAGCGGTAGAAGAAGGGCCCGAACAGCTCCGGCGCACCGTGCGTCTCGACGGGCGTGAAGTGCCGCGCGTACTGGCTGAGCAGCGCGACGGTGGGAATGAGCTTTCCCGCCGCGAGACCGAGCGCCACCACGCCGATGGTCGCGCCGCTCTTCCACGGGGCCAGCCACGGTGCGTGCCACAGTCGCGAGGTGCGCTCACCGTGGATGGCCGCGCGGATGGACAGGAAGATGGTCAGGTAGCCGAGCACCACCACCGTGTACGGCGGTGGATACGTGCCCGCGTTGAGGACCATCCACGCGAAGAAGAATCCGCCGAGCAGCCTCCAGCGCCACGATTGCAGGCCGTTCAGGAAGCAGAGCACCACCCACGGCAGCAGCTCGAAGCCAAGGAAGTTGATCCATCCGTCGTGGAGGAACATCACGAAGCGGTCGCACGTGCCGAAGATCACGGCCGCGAACGTCGAGGCCACCACCGTGCAGTCGAGGCGACGACAGAGGCGGAACATGCCCTCGAAGCCTGCGACCATGAGCAACAGGATCGCGAGACGCCGTCCGTGCGCGACACCGAAGACGAGCCGCAGCAAGAAGTCTGGAGAGAGGAACGAGTCCTCGGGCGCGGCGATGCCCGGGGTGCCGCCGCACCAGTACGGGTTCCACGCCGGGAGCTGCGCCCAGCGGAGGAGCGTCATGCGATCGGACTGCTCCCACGAGTAGAACTGGTGGTCGTCCATCCACTCGGTGAGCTTGAACGGATCGCTCAGGATGCCCTGGTAGACCCACGCCGCGATGGCCACCCACACGACGAGGCGCACCACCGTCATGGATGCGAGACGATCGGTCCAGCGCCTGGTCAGCGCGAGGGTGTCTCTCACCATTTGTCCCAGCGCATGTCGAGGGCGGGCGTGGTCGCGGGGAGCGGCTTGCCGTCGGGGCCCTCCCAGTGCTCGCGGATCCCCTCGTCGAGGACGAGGTACGCCTGCGTCAGGCTGATGTTGTAGTCCTTCGCGACGCGACGGAGCTCCATGCGCTCCTGGTGACCGCGATCGTCCTCACGTGACCAGAGATGGCCCTTCCACGTGTTCTGGTCGATGGCGCGCTTGCGCTCGGCTGCCTCGGCGGCGGCGATCTCCGCGAAGATCTCGCGACGCGTGCGCTCCGGGAGACGGAAGCGGTAGTCCTCGATCTCCTCGCTCGGGATGGCGGGCAGCGGCTTCGCGTTCAGCAGCGGCGCCGTCACGCTGGACAAGCGCTTGACGAGCACGACCGTCGCGAAGCTGAGCACGCAGACGCGCACCGCCCACGCGAGACGTGACGAAGGCGGACCTCCGAAATCGAGCAGCGTGAAGTACGGCCGGAGCTTTCTCCACTCTGCGAGCAGCCACCCCACGTCCCGCCTCCCTTCAGACCGCGTTCGACATGGCCGTTGCCATCACAGGACCGACGCGAGCGCCGCGAGCACGGTCTCTCGCTCGTCTTCGCGGATGCCGAAGAACAGCGGCAGGTTGACGACCTTGTCACAGAAGGCCTT
>JAYTZB010000790.1:0-1531 GCA_043742085.1 Polyangiaceae bacterium | reverse complement strand
GCCATCCACTCGTTGCGCGTGAAGCCGGTGTCGCCGCCGCCGTCGAGGTTCTTGAAGCCGGAGTTGTCGAGCCGCATGCCCTCGATGAGGAACCCGGCGTGCTCGTCGCTCATCCCGTAGGTGACGTGCTCCTTGTTGTAGCCGAACTGACCGAGCGCGAGGTCGTACGTTCCGGAGTGCGCCTCGCTGGGGATCGATCGCGTGACGAGGTCGATGGCGCCGCCCACCGTCTGCGGTCCGTAGAGGATCGACGCCGGCCCCTTCACCACGCGCACCGTGGACATGCGATCGATGAGCGGGAAGTAGTACGCCGCGGGCGCCGAGTACGGAGCGGGTCCGCTGAGGACGCCGTCCTCCATCAGCGTGACCTTCTTGCTCCGATCGGAGTTGGCGCCGCGAATGCCGATGTTGGGGCGAAGGCCCATGCCGTCCTCGGGGCGTACGTAGACGCCGGGCACCGAGAGCAGGACCTGGTCGGGATTGTCGTACGCGAAGCGCCGGAGCTGCGCGTCCTTGACGACGTGCGCCGATCCGCCGGTCTCGACGAGGCGTGTGCCGTTGACGTTCACGTCGTCGGCCTCGTCCTGCGCGCGCGCCGTTCCCGACGCGGACAGCAGGAGCAACGCCGCGAGCGGTGCGGTGGCTAGCGGGATGCGAGACGAGCGGCGGACCATACGTGCCTGAGATGGATGGGAGGACCCTGGGGCTCGGCCGCGATCCACGACGCCTTGCCGAGCCCGTCTTGGACGCGCGCCAGGTCGACCGTGGGATCGACGAGCGGCGCGAAACCGCGACCGTTGAGGGAGACCATGGCCTCGACGCGCACCGTGACGTCGTCGTGGCCCTGCGCGCGGAAGTCGTCGCGGACGCGATGCGCGAGCTGGAGCACGAGATCGGGCTGCGTGGAGAGCTCCTTCTCCTGCCGATCGGTGAGGTAGCGATGAGGTTCGACGTACCAGGTGCGTCCCGCGCGCGCCGACTCGACGACGTAGGTGATGCTGCCGTTCTTCTCGCGGACCATCACCTTCCACGAGAAGCGCATGCCCTGCTCGTGCCAGAGGACGTTGCCCCCGTAGAGCCGGTGGCGGAGCGGCACGAGGACCTGCACGAGGCAGAACGCGGCCATCGCGAAGATGAATGCAGAGTGCATCTTTCGCGCGCTGGCGGGCGGCGCGACGAGCACCTGCGGCGCGCGGCGGAGGAGGCGCTGCGGCCACGACGGGTCGAGAAACACGAGCGCCGACGCGATCATGATGAACGGGAACATCCCGATCGGGAAGAGCAGCCACGTCATCAGGTGGAAGCCGATCACCACCACGTACGCGTACGCGCGCGTGCGCTTCCACAAGAGGAACGCGACGATGAACGTGTCGAAGAGGAACCCCGCCCAGCTGAACGCGTAGGCGGCCCAGCGCTGATCGAAGATCGCGCCGAGGACCGGCATGCCCGTCCGCGCCGAGAGCCAGATGTTGAGCGGCTGCGCGTGGAGGAGCCAGTCCGACGTCGCCTTCGCGAGCCCCGCGTAGACGTA
>JAYTZB010000789.1:0-2004 GCA_043742085.1 Polyangiaceae bacterium | reverse complement strand
CTCCGAAGACCGCGCTCTCCGAGGAGCACCTCGCCTGGATCCAGCGCGAGATCGACGTGCAGCTCGAGGACTACTACGACGAGGACCAGGGCAGCTGGGGCCGCCAGCAGAAGGCGCCGCTCGGCTGGAACAACGCCTGGACGCTCGAGAAGGCGAAGAAGGGCGACGAGCAGGCGAAGGCGAAGGCGCTCTTCACGCTCGACAAGCAGAGCGCGCTGCTCGATCCGGTATGGGGCGGCATCTACCAGTACTCGGCGGCGCGCGACTGGGACTCGCCGCACTTCGAGAAGCTGATGACGTTCCAGGCGCCGGCCCTCGACAACTACGCGACCGCGTACCGCCTCAGCGGTGACGCGAAGCAGCTCGCGCGGGCCAGGGCGATGGTGGGGTTCCTCGACCGCTTCATGAAGAGCCCCGAGGGCGGCTTCTACACCACGCAGGACGCCGACCTGAACGCGCACGACCGCGGCAAGACGTTCATGGACGGCCACGACTACTACAAGCTCGACGAGAAGGGCCGACTCGCCCGCGGCCTCCCGCGCGTCGACACGCACGAGTACGGCAAGGAGAACGGGCTCGCGATCAGTGCATACTGCACGATGTTCGAGGTGACGAAGGATCCGACCGTGCTCGCGACGGCCGAGAGGGCGACGCGTCGCATCCTCGCCATGCACGCCACGAAGCGCGGCGGCATCACCCACGACGTGATGGATCCCGAGAAGGACACGAAGCTCCTCTACCTCTCCGACAACGCGACGTTCGGCCTCGGCCTCGTGCGCGTCCACGAGGTCAGTGGCGCCAAGAGCGGCGAGTACCTGAAGCGCGCGCGCGCCATCGCCGACTTCATGATCACCGAGCTGACCGACGACGACAGCGGCGGCATGTTCGCGAGCACCAAGGACCCCGACGCGGTCGGCATCTTCGCGACGCGGCGCGTGCCCTTCGAGGACAACGTGGTCGCGGTCCGGTTTCTCGCGCACCTCGCGCACGCCCTCCCCGCGGCCGACGCGAAGAAGTACTCGATGGCGCTCGATCGGCTCCTCCGCGCCGTCTCGAAGCCCGAGGAGATCAAGGCGCGCGGGCGCATGATCGGCGACTACCTCCTCGCGCTCGAGGAGAGCAAGGGCGTGCGCGGCGTCGCGCGGTGAGCGCCTGAGCATCGCGCCGCCGGGCGTTTCTGCTAGCGTGCGCGACCATGAGGTTCTCGCAGCTCTTCACGTTCTTCGCAGTCCTTCCCTTCTCCGTCCTCGTCCTCGTGCAGGGCTGTAGCGGCGGCAGCACGGGCAGCGGGGTGTGTCCCGTGATCGTCAGCGACAGCGGTCCCGCCGACGAGGCGCACTGCGGCGCCGGCACCAAGCAGGGCACGGCGTGCTGCCTCTCCTCGACCGGGACCTGCGCCGCCACGTTGCCGCTCTGCCAGAGCATCTGTTGCACGACGCCGCGCGACGGCGGCGGCGGCGGCACGGTGATCGTCGAGGACGAGGGCGGCACGACGATCGAAGGGGGCTTCATCGAGGCGAGCACGCGCCCCGACGCGAGCGCGTCGGCGTGTCCGGGCAACACCAGGCAGACGGCCCCGTTCGTGAACACCACGTGCCAGGCCGCGCTGGACCAGCACTGCTGCTCGCAGCTGAAGGCCTGCTTCAACATGGTCACGTCCGGTGGCGCGACGGACTGCAACGCCTACGGCGACTGCATCAACGCGTGCCGCTCACAGGCGGATCCGACGACCTGCCAGAACGACTGCGACGCGGCGACCACCACGTCTGTCAGGACCGCGTACGAGGCCATCGTGACGTGCGCGACCAGCGACGCGACGACCAGCGCCGCCTGCCAGTGACGGCACTGCATCGTTCAGGGCGCTGACGGACGTACTTCCATCTGCGCGGCGATCGTCGCGTGCGCGTCAGCGCCGGCGAGCCGCCGTACCAGGTGCAGGCCGAGGTCGATGCCGGACGTGACACCGCCGGCGGTGACGAGCTGGCCCTCGTCGACCACGCGCTC
>JAYTZB010000788.1:0-2830 GCA_043742085.1 Polyangiaceae bacterium | reverse complement strand
CTCGACTGCCTCTGTGTGGCCGGGCTCGATGGGTATTTCAAGCGGGTGAACCCGTCCTGGACGCGAACCCTCGGCTGGACGGAGGCGGAGCTGATGGCGGTGCCGTCGGTCGACTTCGTTCACCCCGACGACCGCGAGCGCACGCTGGCGGGTCGCCAGAAGCTGGGCGCCGGCGAGGAGATGGGCGCGCTCGTCAATCGCTACCGGTGCAAGGACGGCACGTACCGGTGGCTCGAGTGGCGCTCGTTCGGCCACCCCGAGCGCGGGCTCGTGTACGCGGCTGCGCGCGACGTCACCGAGCAGAAGCTCGCTGACGAGCGCCTCCGTCAGGCGCAGGAGCGCGAGGCGCAGCTCGAGCGGCAGCTCACGTTCGCCGATCGCATGGCGTCGGTGGGGACGCTGGCCAGCGGCGTCGCGCACGAGATCAACAATCCCCTCGCCTCGGTGACGGCGAACATCGCGCTCATCATCGAATCGCTCGACGTCGCGCCCGTGAACGTCGCCGAGCTGCGGGCGATGGCGCTCGACGTCAAGGAGGGTGCCCAGCGGATTGGCACCATCGTCCGTGGCGTCATGACCTTCTCGCGCCTCGAGGACGAGCGCCGCGCCCTCATGGACCTCCGTCCCGTGCTGGAGCTCGCGTCGAACATGACGTCCAACGAGATCCGGCACCGCGCACGGCTCGTGAAGATCATTCACGACACGCCGTCGGTCGTGGCCGACGAGGCGCGCCTCGGACAGGTGTTCATCAACCTGCTCCTGAATGCCGCGCAAGCCATCCCGGAAGGCCATGCCAGCTCGAACGAGATCACGCTCACGGCGTCGACCGATCACGAAGGTCGAGCGGTGGTGGAAGTGAGAGACACGGGCGCCGGCATCTCCGCGCAGGTGATCGGGCGCATCTTCGACCCCTTCTTCACCACCAAGCCGGTGGGCGTAGGAACCGGGCTCGGGCTGTCGATCTCGCACGGGATCGTGGTGGGTCTCGGCGGGACCATCAGCGTGACCAGCGAGCCGGGTCGCGGAACGACGTTTCGCGTCGTGCTTCCGCCCGCCCCTTCAGTGACCGCTCCGGTCGCGATCGAGGCTGCGGCTGCGGCGATCCATGCGACGGACGCCCCTGCGCGCGCGGTCATCCTCGTCGTGGACGACGAGCCCGCAGTCGGCAAGGCGATCCGGCGCGTGCTCATGGATCACGACGTCACCGTCGTCACGCGAGCGACCGAGGGCCTCGAGCTCATCGCAGCGGATCAGAGCTTCGACCTCATCATCACGGATCTCATGATGCCGGAGATGTCGGGAATGGACTTCTACGACGAGCTCGCGCGCCGCTTTCCGGACGCCGCCGCCCGTGTCGTGTTCGTGACCGGCGGCGCGTTCACTCCCGACGCGCGATCGTTCCTCGACCGGGTGAAGAACCCGGTCATCGAAAAGCCGTTCGGCCTGAAGCAGCTGCGCGAGCACGTCGAGCGCCATTTCCGGCGCTGAAACGGAAAAACGCGAGGCCCGCCTCTCGGCAGACCTCGCGCTTCTCACGACGCGCGGTGGCGTAACCGCGTGCCGAGGCCTACTTGGCCTTGGCTTCCGCGGCGAGCTTCTCGCGGTAGACCTTCTTCATCTCTTCCTGCTCCTGCTTCGGCACGATGGCGTAGCGGGCGAACTCCATCGTGAAGGTGCCCTTGCCCTGCGTGGCCGAGCGAAGGTCGGTCGAGTAACCGAACATCGCGTTCAGCGGGACCTCGCAGACGACGGTGGTGGTGTCACCGCCGATGGTCTCGAGGACGGTGCCGCGACGCTGGTTGACCTGACCGACCACCGAGCCCTGGTACTCGGTGGGGACGTCGATCTCGACCTTCATGATCGGCTCGAGGATGGTGGCCGCCGCGTTGGCGTACGCCTCGCGGAAGCCCATCATCGCGGCGGTCTTGAACGCCATTTCAGACGAGTCGACGGCGTGGGAGGCGCCGTCGTTGACGCAGCAGCGGATGCCCACGATCGGGAAGCCGATGAGCGTGCCCTTGCGGACCGCGTCCTTGAAGCCCTTGTCGCACGACGAGATGAACTCGCGCGGGATGGAGCCACCGGTGACGTCGTCGAAGAACTCGTACGACTCGACCGCGTCCGCCGGAAGCGGCTCGATGTAGCCCGCGATCTTCGCGTACTGACCGGAGCCGCCGGTCTGCTTCTTGTGCGTGTAGTTGATCTCCGCCTTGCGCGTGATCGACTCGCGGTACGCGACCTGCGGCTTGCCCGCGATGACGTCGCAGTTGTACTCGCGGCGCATGCGCTCCATGTAGATGTCGAGGTGGAGCTCACCCATGCCGCTGATGATGGTCTGCTGGGACTCCTCGTCCTGGTGGACGCGGAAGGTGGGGTCTTCCTTCGTGAACCGGTTGAGCGCCTTCGAGAAGTTGACCTCGGTCGAGCGATCCTTCGGCGCGACGGCGAGCGAGATGACGGCGGCGGGCACGTGCATCGACGTGAGGGTCCACTGGACCTTGCCGTCGGTGAAGGTCTCGCCGGAGCTCGCCTCGACGCCGTAGAACGCGACGATGTCGCCGGCCTCGGCCGAGGGAATCTCCTCGCGGTCCTCGGAGTGCATGCGGAACATGCGGGGGACGCGGACCTTCCGCATCTCGTTCGACACGTTGTAGATGGTGTCGCCGGCGGAGACCGTGCCCTGGTAGACGCGGAAGTACGTGAGCTGTCCGTACTTGTCCTGCTGCAGCTTGAACGCGAGGCCGACGAACGGCTTCGTGGGGTCGGACTCGACGAGGACCTTCTCCTCGTTCTTGAGCTGGTCGTGGCCCTCGTTGAGGACCTCGGTCGG
>JAYTZB010000787.1:0-3362 GCA_043742085.1 Polyangiaceae bacterium | reverse complement strand
ACGCTGAGCGAGCGGCTCGAGACGAATCGCGTGGAGATTGCACGTATCGAGCGAGAGCTGGCACGGCACCGCGCCGAGGTCCGCGCGCCGGAGACCTTCGATCCGGTGGCGCTCGCCACGCTGGAGCGCGCGGTCGCGTCGGCACGAAAGCTGGGCGACCTCTCGACGCGTCACGGAACCGAGACCTCGCGTGCCGCGCGACGTCGCGCAGAGGTCGAGACGAAGGCCGCGGCGCTGGGGCTCTTCGAGGGGAACGTCGAGGCGCTGGTGGCGATGCATCCACCGCCGCCGGCTACGCTCGACGTCTTCGCGTCGCGCGCGACCGAGCTCGATCGTGCGCTGGCGAAGCACGTGGAGAAGCTCGCCGAGCTGGACGCGCAGGCGCTCTCGATCGAGCAACAGCTCGCCGAGGCGAGCGGAGACTTCGCGCCGCCCGGCGCTGCCGAGCTCCAGCGCGCGCGCGCCGAGCGCGACGACGCCTGGGCCCACCTGCGCGACGCGCGAGCGACGCCGCCCGGACCGGCTCCCGACGCAAGGGCTGAGGCGGCGCTCGTCTCCGCGTTCGAGCGCAAGGTCCGAGATGCCGACGTCATCGCCGACCGCATGATCTCCGAGGCCGATCGCGTCATCACGCTCGCGCGTCTGCGCGCGCAGCAGCTGACGCTCACCCAGCAACGCGCGCACGCCGAGACCGAGCGCGCGAAGGCGGCCAGCGAGCGCGCGGCGCTCGACGACGAGCACCAGCGAGCATGGGCCGATGCCGGGATCGTGGCGCGCGCCGGTCGTTCGCTCGGTTTGCAGGAGATGCGCACCTGGGTCACCAAGCACGCCCAGATCGTCGAGGCATTCGCCGCGGTGCGGGAGGCCGAGCTGGACGCGGAGGAGACGGCACGCACCATCGCCGCTGCGCGCGACGAGCTGGCGGCGGCGCTGGGATCGATGCCGAGCGAAGCGGCGAGCACGACGGCGGGCAGCGCGACGGCCGGACGCGCGCCGCCGAGCCTCGTGGAGCTGCTCGATGCGGCCACACCGCGGCTCGAGGCCATCGAGGGCACGCGGCGAGCAGCGGCGGAGGCTGCGCGCGCCGTCGCGAAGGCCGAGATCCTGCTCGACGAGCGGAAGGCGAGCGCCGACCGTGACGAGGGGTTGCTCGTCGAGGCGCGGACGAAGCTCACCGAGCTCGTGGCGCCGCTCGGGGTCGCGGGTGATGCGGACGGTGACGAGATCCTGCGCGCCCTCGAGGCGCTGCGCGATCTCTTCACGGTCGAGGACCAGCGCGCCGAGGTCGAGTCGCGCGCGGCGGCGGCCGGCGCCGAGGCAGCGGCCTTCGAGCAAGAGGCGGCGCAGGCGGCGGCGGAGCTGGCGTCCGATCTCGCTGGCCTTCCGGCACGCGCGATCGTCGCGGAGCTCGCCGCGCGCAGCCAGAGGGCTCACCTCACCGAGGATCAGCTCCGCGAGATCGACACGCAGCTCGCCGACCTCGAGGACGGCGTGCTCACGGAGGACATCCGCGCGCTCGTCGCCGACGGAGACGCAGCCACGCGCGCCGTCGAGGAGGTGGAGGCCGAGCTCGCCGAGGTCGAGCGCGATCACACGCGTCAGGCGCAGTCGCTCGGCGGCTACGAGGTCGGCCTCGAACAGATGCGCCGCGACTCCGGCGCGGCCGACAAGGCCGCCGATGCGCAGGAGGCGCTCGCGCGCGTTCGCGTCGTCGTCGAGCGCTATGCGCGCGCGAAGATCGGCGCGTTCATCCTGGGCCGCGAGATCGAGCGCTATCGTCAGGAAAACCAGGGACCGATGCTCACGAAGGCGTCGCAGCTCTTCGCGCGCCTGACGCTCGGCACGTACACGGGCGTGCGCGCGGGCTTCAACGACAAGGACAAGACCGTGATCAAGTGCGTCCGCGACGGCAACGTCGAGGTCGACGTGGAGGGTCTCAGCGAGGGCACACGCGATCAGCTCTACCTGAGCCTGCGCCTCGCGAGCCTCCTGCGTTATGCCGACCTCGCCGAGCCGATGCCGCTCGTGCTCGACGACGTGCTCATCCAGTTCGACGACGAACGGTCGCGCGCGGCGCTGCAGGTCATCGCCGAGCTGTCGACGCGCATGCAGGTGCTGTTCTTCACGCACCACACGCGGCTCGTCGAGCTCGCGCGCGCCGCCGTGCCGGCGTCGTCGCTCACCGTCCACGAGCTCTCGAGCACGCCGGCCGTCGCCGCCACGGTCGCGCCGCCAGCGTAAGTGCTCGCAGGCATCGCAGGCATCGCGGGCCGGTTCACGTTTCGTTACGCGTCCCCCCGTTGACGCGAGGCAAAGTCGCGCTAGCTTGTTCCTACGGCGTGAGGCGAGGTGCCCACGCTCGAAAAACCGCCGGGAGCGAGAGTGCCTCGGCGAGTGGAGACAGCATGCATCCTGCATTTTATTCGTGGTGGAAACACGCCCGGCGTCACGCCTGGCACAACGCAAACGCTTGTCAGCCCGGTGCCGGCGGACACGGCGGACACGGCGGACACGGGCAGAGCCCCTCCGAAGACGGCTTTTGTGGCCCCGGGCGCGGTGGTGACGACGGCCCGCCGTTTGGTCACGGACCCGGGCACGGGCACGGGCACGGGCATGGCCACGGCCACGGTCACGGCGGTCCTGGCGGACCCGGACCCGGCGGTGGCGGGCGGTTCGGCGGCGGGCCTCCCGACGACGGCGGCGTCTTCGGCGTGCGACGCCCGCTGCGCTTCCTCGCGCACAAGCTCGAGCTGACCGAGGCGCAGGTCTCGGTGCTCGCGCGCATCCTCGACGAGCTCAAGACCGAGCGCGCCCAGGCCGAGGTCGACAACCGTCGCACCATCAGCGCGTTCGCCGATGCGCTCGACAGCGCCGAGTTCGGCGAGGCGCGATCGCGCGAAGGCGCCGACCTGCGCGTGAAGAGCGCAGAGCGCTTGCGGGAGGCGGTCACGCTCGCCCTCTCGCGCATCCACACGCTCCTCGAGGAAGAGCAGCGCAAGCGGCTCTCGTACCTGATCCGCACCGGTGTCGTAAGCTTGTGACGTGATCTCGCCGAGGAGCGCGCGCGCCGTCTCGCATCGTCTTCCGACCCGCGTGTCGGGCGCGATGATGGTCCTCGCGCTCCTCGCGCTCCTCGCGCTTCTCTCGTCGTCGTGCGGTGGTGGGGTTCCTCCTGCCATCCGCGACGAGCTCGCGCTCGCGCCGCGCGGAACGGTCACCGTCGTCGTCTTCACGGACTTCCAGTGCCCGTTCTGCCGGCGCACGCATGCCGCGCTGGCGCCGCTCGTCGCCGAGCATCGCGGTCGCGTACGCGTGGTGATCCGTCACGTGCCCTTGAACATGCATCCCGACGCGCGCACCGC
>JAYTZB010000786.1:0-2374 GCA_043742085.1 Polyangiaceae bacterium | reverse complement strand
GGCACGATGGTGAGGACGTGCGGCTGCACGCGCATGAACACCCGCTCGGCATTGTCGGCGTGACCGAGTGAGGCCTTCACGCCGGGCACCCCCGCGTCGTAGGCGCCGCCCTTGTCGTAACGCTTCGCGATCGACTCCACCGCGAGATCGACGACGTCGTCGGGCGCGGAGTAGTGCACGATCACCGCGTCGCGTTCGGTGTGGATGAGCGAAGGGCCGTAGACGAGGATCCAGTCGGTGTCGCGGATTGGATCGACCGACGCCTGCGAGCCCTTCATGAAATCGTTCCACTGCGGGATGCCGTAGAGCAGCGGCCCCATGCGCGCGCCCACCGGGTTGGTGCGGATGACGCTGATGTTCACGAGCAGCGTCACGTTGATGGTGCCCGCGCTGATGAGCCCCGCGAGGCCGATCATCGACCCGGGATCGCGCGGCCCCGTCGCGCCGGGCGGCGCGCCCGAGTCCCCGGACGCCACGAGACCGCCGTCGCCGGCGGCGTCGCCCTCGCCGGCATCGGTGAGCGCTGCGGCGTCGCTCGCCGTCGACGTGGGTCCACCGTCGAGCGCGATCGGCGCGATGCCGGCGTCGGTCGCCAGCGCCTCGGCATCGGTCACGGCGGCGTCGGGCTTGGGCTTCGGACCGGCATCGCGCTTGGCCTTGATGCCGTTGGGATCATCCTCGGGAGACGTCGTCTGCTCGGGCGGGAGCGGCTTCTCTTCCGGCGGAGCCTCTTCACCGAGCAGCTCGATGGGGATGGTGAGCTCGCCGTCGGCGTCCTTCACCTCGAGGCCCGAGCGATCGGGGTAGAGGGACCAGGGCGACACGTACCAGTGGAAGATCAACGAGAGGAGCGACGCGACGCCGAGCGCGATCCGGATGCGACGCTGGCTCCAGAAGCGAGCGGGACCGGTCTTGCGATCGGGCTCCGTCGGAGGCGTGGCGTGCGGCGCGGTCGGCGCCACGTCGGCGGCGCCGACACGCGGGTCCCCGTGGAAATTTATGGCCGCGGGACCACGCCGGCGGTGGCCGAGGCCATGAAGCCGCCCCGGCAGCCCCGAGGACGGGGGGGGATGCGTCTCCCTAGCCACGCCTGACCCGGCTCACGGACACACGGTAAGACGAAGCGTCCCTCAAAACCATGGGATTTCCAGAACCTGGGCGACCGATCGCACCCGGAATGGCGGTGGCACGGACCTTCCATTGAAACGGCGCCTTGCGCCAAAAACTCGCCTTCTTCTCCGCGCTTTGGCATCACGAGGGGCGCCCTTCCTCGCGCCGCCCCCCTCCTCGACTCCTTCGCTCTGCCATGCGAAGGGCAAAAGCTCGCATGTCGCTCCGTCCTCTCCTCGTACTCGCCGTCGCTTCGCTGGGCGCTGCCGCGTCGATCGCGGCGTGCTCGGAGCCGAAGGCGGGCCCCGCCTCCGGGCAGGCCAAGGACGTGCCGGCCGCACCCAATCCGACGCTGAACAGCGGCGACGCCCACGACGCCGGCAAGGTGATCGGCGCCAGGGAAACGAAGGACGCCGCGGCGCCCGTCTACGACGGTCCGACCATCGCCGCGCTCTTCCTCCAGACGCCCGTGATGAGCGACATGGAGTGGCCCAAGGAGGACAAGAAGACCGGAGAGAAGATCGGCGCAGTGCGCCTCGGTTACATCCGGCAGGGCCAGCGTGTTCCCGTTATCGCCGAGCCGCACCCCAAGGCGAACTGCAAGGAGGGCTGGTACGAGCTCATCCAGGGCGGCTTCGTGTGCGGGAAGTATGCGTCGCTCGACGCGAACCATCCGCGCGTCAAGCTCGCGCCGCATGCGCCGGACATGGTCTCGTCGCTGCCATACCAGTACGGCTACAACGTCGCGAACGGCACGCCGCTCTATCGCACCGTGCCGTCGCGTGAGGAGCGGCTCGCCATCGAGCCCTGGCTCACGCCCAAGAAGAAGGCGCGCCGCGCGAAGGACGACGACAGCGCGCAGAACGACGACTCGGACAGCGGCGTCGCGAACGCGGCGCTCACGCTGACGCGCTCGAGTGTGCCTAGCGGCAGCGATCCGCTGGGCGTCACCGGCGATCTCGATGCCGGCGTGCCCTGGTATCTCCGCGACTACGACGGCGGCAAGCCGCAGGTCACCCTCGACGATCTCCGTGGCGACGGCCCGGTGTCGCGCCGCATGGTGAAGGGTTTCTTCCTCGCGCTCGACAAGGACTTCGCGGCCGGCGGCGGCCACTGGTGGAAGAACCAGGGCGGCCTGTTCGCGCCGTTCGAGCGCGTGTTCGTCTACAAGCAAGCCAGCGATTTCCACGGCGTCTGGCTCGACGAGAACGCGCTTCCCTCCGCGGGCGTCACCGGCGACGCCGGCGCTCCGACGGCAGCGAGC
>JAYTZB010000785.1:0-9971 GCA_043742085.1 Polyangiaceae bacterium | reverse complement strand
GAAGAACGTGATCACCATCGGGACCACCACGTGGCCCGAGGTCCAGGCGCTCAAGTTCGATGCCTCGCCGGACGTGCTCGTCCCGGGTGGCGCGAAGATCACCGTCTCCGGGACCATCCAGGCCACGCAGTAGCGCGGCCTGGTGGTCGTCTCACCAGCTCACGGGAACTGGTGATCGTTCGAGGTGCGGATGAACTCGTTGTACTTCTGCACGACGTCGCGCGGGCGGCCGTCCGGGCAGGGCGGCAGCTTGTCGGGATCGATCTTGCCGGTGGCGGTCTTCGCCTTCGCCGGCGCGTCACGCAGGCAGCGCAGGTACTCGCGCGCCTTCTTGCGGTAGTCCTCCGCGGAGCGTGAGAACTGGTCGAAGTTCGAGCTCGCGAGCGGCCACGTCGGGTTGGTCTGCGCTTCGAGCTCCTTCTTGTGGAGCGCGCCGAACGCTTGGAGGCCCGTCACTGCTGCGTCGAACTCGTTGAACGCCGCGTTGTAGAGCGCGAAGTCGATGTTGTCGTCGTCGCCGACCGGGTCACCCGCCTCGACGAGCTCGCGCGCCTCGATGAGGACGTTCTTGCGGTTCCAGCGGAACTTCTTGCCCTCTTCGCGCTCGATTTTGCCGAGGGTCCGCTGCGCGAGCGGCTTCGTGACGCCGTCGAGCGTGGCGTGCATGTTGTTGTCGGCCTTGGAAAAGGCCTGGAATGCCGCCATCAGCTTGGGATGGATGGCCTTGCCCTTCGCGAACTTGTCGTCCTTGAAGTTCTTGTTCTCGTAGTAGGTGAAGACCTCCTCGATGAGCGCATCGAGGTCGGTGACGGTCTTCGCGAACTCGTCGCCGGCGGCCTCGAGCTTCGAGTCACGCGGCGGGCTGGTGCGCGCCTTGCCGAGGCCATCGGTGCACTTCTTCACGGTCTCGTTCGGGATGTCGAACAGGCCGAGAACGACCTTCTCGTTGCCGGTGACGCCCTTCTTGGGATCGACCCACGAGAAGTAACGCGCGCGCGTCTGGTGTACCGGGTTGGAAAGCGTGTTCAGGCAGATGATGTATGCGTCGAGTTTGTCCAGCATCTGCTCGTCCGCGTCGTCCTGCGGCGTGTTGCCGGCGGAGGTCGTGGTCGTCTTGCCGGCGTCGACGCCTTTGTTGCCCTTGAGGAGCTTCTTGCACCCCAACGTCCCCGTCGCAGCGCCCAACGTCAGCGCACATGCGATGGCGAGCGTTCCCAATCGTGCTGACAGCATGCCCATCCGCTCCTCCGTGAAGAGGGCGAGGATAGACCTCTTCCAGCGAGCACCGGAAGTGATAAGAAAGCGGGGGTGATTCGCCGTAGCCCCCTGAAAGGCCTGCTCGCCGGTGCAGCGTTGCTCGTCGGCGTGGCCCTCGCTCGCCCGTCGGACGCCTCGATCGTCGAGCGCATCGTCGCCGTCGTGGGCGAGCGGCCCATCCTGCTCTCCGAGCTGCGCCTGCGCGGCCGTCCGCACCTCTGGCGCATCGCCGCGAGCACGCCGAACCCGACGCAGCAGGCCGCGCAAGAGAGCGAAATGTTCAGGGAGCTCCTGAATCGTCTCGTCGACGAGCGCCTCGAGGAGACGGCGGCCGACAAGTCCCACATCACGGTCTCGCCCGACGAGGTCGACAACGGCATCCGCCAGGTCGCCGCGCAGACGAAGCTCCAGCCGAAGGACGTCGTCAACGAGGCGAAGAAGCAGGGGCTCACCGAGCAGGACTACCGCGACGAGATCCGCCGCCAGGTCCTCGAAGGAAAGCTGATCCAGCTCCGCGTGCGTGGTCGCGTCCGTGTCACCGAGCAGGACGCGCGCGCCGCCTACGATCGCTGGCTCAAGGAAGTGACGCAGCAGCACCCCGTCGATCTCAAGATCATCGTCCTGCAGATCCCGCCCGGCGCCACGGCGCAGACCGCGGCCGCGCGCGAGGCGCTCGGCCAGGAAATAGCGATCCGCGCCAAGCGCGGCGACGACTACTGCGAGCTGGTCACGCAGTTCAGCGAAGATCCCACGACGAAGAACACGTGCGGCTCGCGCGGTCCCGTCCCCATGAACGCGCTCTTCCCCGACCTCCAGCAGGCGGCGACGTCGTTGAAGCCCGGCGAGACCAGCTCCCCGATCGCGTTCCGCGACCCGATGGGCAACTCGGCCATCCTCATCGTGCAGCTCGCGAGCGAGCAGCCGAAGATCCCGCCGTACGAAACGGTGAAGGATCAGATGATGGAGCGCGCGTTCGGCGACGCGACGGAGCGCCAGCGCAAGCTGTGGCTCTCGGAGCTCCGACGCGGCGTGTACATCGACGTCCGCCTGTAACCGCCCTCAGGTTTCGGGGGAAATAAGGGAGCCAGCGCGCGTACTCCTCCTCGATGCACAGCGAGCCGAAGGAACCCAAGGCGCAACATCTCGTCGAGCTCGTGAGTGCCCGGAAGCTCCCGGACGAGGCTTCGCCCGTGCAAAGGCTCGCCTTCCACCTGGGCGCGCTGTCGCGCGGTGAGAAGGCGAGCTTGCGTGAAGTGATAGCGCTCGGTTCCGACGGGCTCTCGGCGCCGCTGCTCTACCACTCGGCTCCCGACCTCGTCCTCACGAGCCTCGCCAGCGCGTCGGCCGCGCTCACCGCGCAGGAGCGCATCGAGTTGCTCGGCGCGACGTTCTGGATGCGGCCCCTCCGGGACGAGGATGTCGCGCGCTACGCGGCGTTCTCTCTGGAAGCCATGGGCTTCGTGTCTGGCGAGGATCCCCCGCCGGCGCCCGAGACGGCGGACGAGAAGCTCGTGCTCTACCGCTGGGCGTCCATCCTCGTGGTCAGGTCAGCGCACGTCGCGAGCGCGCTCGAGACGACGCTCGAAGAGCGAGGTCTCCCGTCCGGCGGCGGGACCGCCTTCGAGACGTTCGGGGACTGGCTGAAACCGAATGTGCTCTACATCGTCACCCCGCAGCACAGCGCGTCGGTCCTCCATCAGCTCAAGGAGATGCAGCGGGAGCAGTGGGTGGATCAGCCGTGGCTGCTCGGCTGTTCGGGGGCGCCCTTCACCTTGGACGAAATCGAAGAGGATTCGTCGGAGGCGAACATCAACGACGGTCAGCGCGTCGTGGAGTTGCTGCGAGAGCAGGTGCTCCCGCACGGCGACTTCTTCGTCCAGGCGTTCGGCTGGCTGCCACGCACGACCGAACAGACCGCGCGCGAAGAGGCGGAGGGCCGAGGCGTCACCATCCTCGCCCCTTCACTCCACGACGCCGAGCCCCGCGCGGTCTCTTTCGAGGAAATGAGCTTCGCTTCGCGCCAGCGTTGGGGACACGCCGTGCGCGCGTTGGCCGACGTGGGCGACAGCGAGCTGACCACCGATCTCACGCTCGCTTTCTTCCACGACGGCATCGGCCAGGTCGGGGCGTTCGAGCTCGGCATCTCGAGCACGTTCAAGAACGACGGCGCGAAGAACTCGATTCGCTTCTACTTCGAGGATCAGCCGGAGCTCGTCGTGGAGGCGCTTCGCCGGATGGGCAGCGCGCTCGATCCGCTCGGGCTGCCGAAGGCGATCGCGGCGGCGTATCCGCATTGTTCCCGCGTGGTCGTGAAGACGCCGGCGCGCATGTACCTCGAGATCAGCCCCGCCATCCTGAAGGCCTGGGGATTCGCGGCCGACGCGAGCTCGTCTCTGGAAAGGGCCGCCGCGCACGAAGCCGGACCTTCGGCGTTCGTGGCGGCGGCGCTGGTCGGCCACCTCGCGTCCGACGCGGCGGAGGAGCTCGAACCCTTCCGCGTCAGTCTGGAGGACCTCGGCGATGCCGTCCACGCCGAGCTTTTCCTCCAGGGCACCACCTACGCGATGGAGGTGCTGCGCGAAGGCGATCGCGTGACCTTGCGCCAGCGCGAAGCAAGCCCCCCACTCACGTTCGACGGCGAATGGGACGCAGCGAAAAGCACGCTGAAGGGTTTGTGGCGCACCTACCACACCGGCGGCACGTTCACGCTCGCCGCGCAGGAGCCGATTCGCGACATCTCCGCCGAGGAGCTCGTCCTCGGTGCGCGAAAGGGCTGTCTCGACCGCTCGTCCGTCCACCTGGAGGCTCTCCGATTCCCCGGAGAGCTCACCCATCTCCGTTCCCTCTTCGAGGACGACCACTTCCGCGCCGCGTACCTGAGGAACATGCGCGATCGCGCCATGCGCACCCAGGCGCGCAACCTGGACGCGCAGCTCGGGCTGAACGCGACCGAGATTCATCCGACGCTGATGCCGGAGCCATTTCGCGCGCTGGATCATGCGGTCCAGCGACTTGGCTACCAGGGTGAGGTGCGGATCTGGGTGCACAACGCGGACAACGTCAACGCGTCCGTCACCGAGGACGCGGGGGTGGTCACCGTGCACCTCACGAGCGGGCTGCTCGAATCGTTCGACGAGCCGGAGCTCCGCATCGTGATGGGTCACGAGCTAGGGCACGTGCTCTTCGGTCACCACGAGCTCGCGATGGCGGTGCGCGGTACGGCGATGTCTGGCGCCGCGCAGGCGCGCTACTTCGCGCTGCGGCGTCATCAGGAGCTGACGACCGATCGCGTTGCGATGTTCGTCTCGGATGACCCTGACCGCATGTTTCTCGTCCAGGCGATGCTGACCACGGGCGTGCGCCGCCGTTCGCTTTTCGGTGCGACGAGCGCCATCGTCAACCACGCGCGGGAAGAGGTGACGGCACTGCGAAAGCGGTCGCAGCTCGATCGCACGCGCGACACGCATCCGTACTCGGCCATGCGCACCGTCGCGCTCGCACACTTTGCGAGCTCGCCACTGCTGCGCGAGCTCGCGGCCACCAGCAAGGCCAGCGCCGGCGACGGCCCTCCCGACGACGAGCTGGTCGAGCTCTCGCGCTTCCTGGACGTGCCTCTCGTAGAAGTGTCTTCCGGAGACGTCGAGGGTTCGCGCCGCGCGTTCCTCGCCCTCGCGGCGATCTACCTTGCCGAGGCGGACGGGACGACGTCCGCGCGCGAGATCCGAAGTCTGCTGCAAATCGAGGACGACTTCCGCCCTGTCGCTTTCGAGGTGCTCGGCTGGTCGCACGCGCGTCGCTACGTGTCCATGCTCGCGGAGGCGCGGATCCTCTGTCAGCGCATGGGGGTGCCGGCACGTGAGGAGCTCCTCTCGAAGCTGCTCGGCGTGGTCAAATCGGACAGCGTGGTCGCCTATAGCGAGAGCTCGCGCTTCACGGAGCTAGGCGGCCTCCTGCAGGTCGACACGCTTTCGTTCCAGAAGGTCATCGACAAGCTCTTCAAGGCGTCACGTTGAACCCGATGCCGCTCACGCCGCTGAAGCGATGGTAGGACACACGCACCCAGCGGCGTAGGTCGACGGAGACGCCGTTCGTCCGCGGCTGGTCGATGCATCGACCAGCGACGACTCGCGTAACCACGCGGGATCATGCACCGGTCGTGAGGCACCGCTTCTTGCAGTATTTCCACACCATGATGACGCTTGAAGGCGCTTCTTTCGGCAGCTTCGGCAGCTTCGGCAGCGAGGAGTCGCCCACGCTCATCCGCCGCCGTCCCGCGGCGATGGAGCGACGGCGCGCGTCGCGCCTTCCCATCGAGGTGGACGTGCACGTCGAAGGCGCCGCGCATCGCTTCGATGCGACCACCGGCGATCTCTCGAGCGGTGGCTTGTTCGTGCTCACGCATCGCGCCATCCCGGTCGGAACGCACGTGATGCTCGGCTTCACGCTGCCCAACGGCACTGCGCTCGAGGTCCTGGCGGCCGTCCAGTGGCAGTACACCGGAAACGGCCGCGGCCCCGACGATCCCTACGACACCGATGCGCGCGGCCCTGGTCTCGGGCTCTCGTTCTTCTGTCTCGAGCCGGAGACCAAGGCGCTGCTGGAGCGCTTCTGCGAGCTGCGCGAAGCGCTCTACTACCGATAGACGTTAGTGATCGCGGAGGAGCGCGCCCCTCACGCCCTCCCAGGCGTCCCCTCTGATCTCGCGCTCACTCCTCGATCGTCTTGACGTTGCCGGAGAGGATCTCCGTCAGGCGCGTCACAGCACGCGTCGCGTTCGACTTGGACGAGTAGCTCTCGCCACGTGCGATGACCTCGCCGTTCGCGGCGACGAGCCGGATCGCGTAGTCGCCGCCGTCGGTCTCGAAGAGCTCGTAGCTCGCCGCCGATCCGCCGTTCGCGAGCACCGATGCGATGCCGACGCGTGCGCTCGCCGCGGCCGTGTAGCCCTGCGAGCCGAGCATGATCTCGCCGTTGCCCGCGCGGAGATGGAAGTACGATTTGCCGTCCTCGCCCGTGAAGAGCTCGAAGCTCTCGCGGCGCGGCGCAGCGTGCGAGGCATTGCGCGTGAGGCGAACGAGGGCGCGAACGGTGCGTGCACCGCGCTCCGCGTTCGACTTCGACGCGTAGAGCTCGCTCGTGCCGATGATCTCGTTGTTGGCGGCGCGAAGGTTGAAGTACCAGTCGCCGTTCGTCGCCTGCTTGACGTCGAACTGGCGCTTGTCGTTGCCGTTCGCGATCACGGACGCGACGCCGTTCTGGGCGGACGCGAGCTTCGTATAGCCCTGCGAGCGGAGCACGTTCTGGCCGTTCGCGGCCGTCATGCTGAAGTAGTAGTGGCCATCGAGGCCCTGGAAGGTCTCGAAGTACGCGCTGGTCGAGACGAGATCGGAAGACGTCTCCTCGGCGGCGGCATCGTCAGCGTGATCCTCGGTGGGTGCCGCGCATCCGATGACGGACGGGGCGAGACACGAGAGACAAGCGACGGCGGCAAGCGCGCTGATGTGGCGGAACATGATCTTCGGGCTCCAAGCTTCCTTTCTGCAATGCGGCGTCGGCGGGACACGCGGATTTTCGGCGCGTGGCTCGTCGATGGGGCCCCCGAGTCCTCGGACTCGGACACCTTTCGCGCGGTCACGACCCGGAGGTCGAACCGCAACGCGAGGTGGCTTCTGGCAGCTCGATCGTGTGTGCGCAAGTGGTTTTTTATCCCCAATTTACGTCTATGTGCGCTGCGTGCACCTGAATCGCGATGAGATGCGGTGATCTAGGGTAGATCGGCGGTCATGCGTCGCCTCCCCGTGGTCATCGGCCTCCTCTTCTCGTTCACGGCGTGCGGAGGCGGCTCGGGCGCGGCGCCGAGCGCAGCGACCGGCAAGAAGCAGAGCGTCTTCGCGTCGCTCGGTACCTCGCCGAAGGCCTCGGAGCCGGCTCGTTCGATCGCGCCGCCACGTGCGGATGCATCGCTGCTCCCGCGCAGCGTCCTCTTCTCGAACCCCGATCGCGCGCGACCGACGCTGAGCCCCGATGGCAAGCGGCTCGCCTATCTGTCGAGCGTCGACGGCGTGATGAACGTGTGGATCGCGCCGGTCAACGATCTCGCGAAGGCGAAGCCGGTCACGCAGGACAAGAAGCGCGGCATCTATATCTACCGGTGGGCGTACACGAACGACCACGTCCTCTATATGCAGGACAAGGACGGCGACGAGAACTGGCACCTGCACGGCGTCGATCTCAAGAGCGGCACCGACAAGGACCTCACGCCGCTCGACGGCGCGCAGGCCCGGCTCGAGGAGATGAGCGATCGCTTCCCGCGCGAGGTCCTCGTCGGGCTCAACGATCGCGACAAGCGCTACCACGACGTCCATCGCGTCGACATCGTGACCGGCAAGCGAAAGCTCGTGCAGCAGAACGACGGCTTCTTCTCGTTTCAGTTCGATCACGACTTCAAGCTGCGTCTCGGAATGAAGCCGGAGAAAGACGGCAGCACCACGATGATGGAGCCCGACGGAAAAGGCGGCTTCCGTGAGCTCGCGAAGATCCCCGCCGGCGACGCGCTCACCACGCGCGTGCTCGGCTTCGACAAGAGCGGGAACAAGGCCTATCTCGCCGACAGCCGCGAGCGCGACACCGCGGCGCTCGTCGAGCTCGATCTCGTGACCAAGAAGACCAAGGTGCTCCTCGACGACGGGCAGGCCGACGTCAACGACATCGTGCAGCACCCCACCGAGCACCGGGTGCAGGCCGCTCTCGCCACCTACGATCGGCTGCGCTGGCACGCCATCGACGCCACGCTTCGCGCCGATCTCGACGTCATCCAGACTGCTGCGCCGGGCAACGTCGAGATCCGCAGCCGCTCGCTCGACGACAAGCAATGGATCGTCTCCACGGATCAGAGCGATGCGCCCGTGAAGTTCTGGAGCTACGACCACGCGAAGAAGAAGCTCACGTTCCTGTTTTCGAACACGAAGGCGCTCGAGGACGTGAAGCTCGCGAAGATGCATCCCGTGATCGTGAAGTCACGCGATGGGCTCGACCTCGTGAGCTACCTCACGCTGCCGCGCGACGCCGATGCCGATGCCGACGGCAAGCCGGACGCCGGCAAGGGCCCGCTGCCGATGGTGCTCCTGGTCCACGGCGGACCATGGGGACGCGACGACTTCTCGCTCAACGCCCGGCACCAGTGGCTCGCCTCACGCGGCTACGCCGTCCTGAGCGTGAACTATCGAGGCTCCACGGGGTTCGGGAAGAAGTTCGTCAACGCCGCCGACAAGCAGTGGGCAGCAAAGATGCACGACGACCTGATCGACGCCGTCAACTGGGCGGTCGCGGAGAAGATCGCGCAGAAGGACAAGGTCGCGATCTACGGCGGGAGCTACGGCGGCTACGCGACGCTCGTCGGCCTCACGTTCACGCCCGACGTCTTTGCATGCGGCGTGGACATCGTCGGCCCGTCGAACCTCGTCACGCTCCTCCAGGCGATCCCTCCGTACTGGGAGTCCGAGGTCGAGAAGCTGAGCACCCGCGTCGGCGACCATCGCACCGAGGAGGGGAGGAAGTACCTGCTCTCGGTCTCGCCGATCACGCGGGTCGATCAGATCAAGAAGCCGCTGCTCATCGGTCAGGGCGCGAACGACCCGCGCGTGAAGCAGGTCGAGAGCGACTCGATCGTGAAGGCCATGCAGGCGAAGAACATCCCGGTCACGTACGTGCTGTACCCGGACGAGGGGCATGGCTTCGCGCGCCCGGAGAACCGCAAGTCGTTCAACGCGGTGAGCGAGATCTTCCTGGCGCAGTGCCTGGGCGGCCCCTACGAGCCGCTTGGCAAGGACCTCCAGGGCTCCTCCCTCACCGTCCCGGCCGGCAAGGAGAACATCACGTCGCTCTCCGACGCCCTCGGGAAGTAGGCGACGAGAAGCCGGGAAGACCGCGGAGGCGCGGAGGAACGGAGACGAGAGGGAGGAAGATTTGGCTGCCGATCTTTGATTCAGGCGGCGGCGCGTATGACGACGGTCCTGGCGAGGTCGCAGTCGCCGTGGTGGCGCTTGTCTCGAACCAAAAAATCTCCGTCTCGTCTCCGTGGCTCCGCGCCTCCGCGGTCTTCCCGTGATCTCGGCGTTACTTCTTGCGGAGGTCGCCCTTCGAGAGGTGGGTGATGGCGTCGGAGAGGCCGTCGAGGGTGAGCTGGAACATGGGAAAGACCTTGCTGATCTGCTCCGCTGTGCCGCCTCGCCAGTAGTTCGGGGGATCGGGGTTCAGCCACGCGAAGCGGCGGAAGTGATCGGCGAGGCGCGTCAGCCACTTCATGCCGGTCTGCGCCGGGCCGTGGTGGCCCGTCGCGTAGTACTCGTAGTCACCCGCGCCCAGGAGCTCGGCGGGATGCATCGCCGCGTCGCCGACCATCACGAGCTTCCACTCCGGGCCCAGCTCGTGGAGCAAGTCATCGAGTGACTGCGGCTCGGCGAAGCTCTCCGTCTCGTAGACCCGGCCGTAGACGCAGTTGTGGAAGTAGTACGTCTTGAGCTGCCGGATGTTCGACGCGCGCTTCGACGCCGAGAACAGCCGCGAGACGATCTGCGCGTGCGGGTCCATCGATCCGCCGACGTCCATCAGGAGGAGCACGCGCACGTTCGACTTCCGCGGCGCGCGGAGGACGATCTCGAGCTCCCCCGCGTTCTTCGCCGTCGCGTCGATGGTGCCGTCGATGTCGAGCTCGT
>JAYTZB010000784.1:0-7073 GCA_043742085.1 Polyangiaceae bacterium | reverse complement strand
GTCGTCCTTCTTCGCTTCGACGGCGCGCTGAACGCCGCTCGGAGCCGAGGAGTGGGGCGCCTTCACGGACGGCGGCGGCGGCGTCATGGCGCTCATCGGCCCGGCGGCCATCTTCGCGAGGTCCTGGAGGCTGCGGCGATCGCGCTCTCGGTCGGCAGGCATCGTCATCGTTTCACCCTTTGAGACGCGTGTTTCCCCGGCTTTTCCAGGGGCACTGATTGCGGCGGAGTTATGACCTTCCCCTTCGATTTGTCCAAGGGGCTCCGCGAATAAATTGTCCTCGGACACGTGAGAAGCGGTCGCGCCTGGGGCTCCCGATCGCACGCGCTCGTCGATGCGGAGGGCCATTTCTTCCCACTGCAGCGGAGTTTTCTCGTCCCCGGGCCACTCCCGTAGCGCCGCGTCGAGCCTCAGTTTCTTCGGTGTCTCACTCACGTCCCATCTCCCTCGGGATCGAAGCCCCGGGCGTTCAGAAACTCCTTCAGCTTGCGCCGCGCTTCGTGGATGCGCCATGCGATCGTGCCTTCCGGGGCACCCAGGATCGACGACACATCCTCGTGGGACCGCCCGTCGATGCAGACGAGGATGAGGGTCGTCCGGAGCGTCTCGCTGAGCTGGTCGATGCCCTGACACAGCACGAGATAGAGCTCCCGGCGCTGCGCCGAGCCCGCGGGGTCGGACGTCTCCGGCCGCTTGTCCGTCAAGACGGCATCGAGGCGGGGATCGTCCGAGTCGTGGGTCGCGCGCGAGGTCTTTCGTGACCGGATGCGGTTGAGCGAGAGGTTGATCGTGATCCGGTAAAACCAGGTGTAGGCCTCGCTTCGACCGTCGAAGCGGGCGAGGGCCTGGAACGCGCGGATGAACGTCTCTTGCGTGACGTCCTCGGCCTCCGCGCGATCGCGGAGCATGTGGACGGCGAGCCGATGGATGCGCTGCTGATGGCGCCGCACCAGCTCACCAAAGGCGGCCTTTTCCCCGTCGCGGGCGCGATCGACGAGCTCGCGGTCAGTCGGTTTCGGCATCAAAGGCGTGCGGGTCCGCTTCAGGCTACCCGCCGCGCGGGTATGGGAGGCTGGCGGGTCGTTCCCGTCGTCGGAGATGAGCGAGCTTCGCGACTCTGCGAAGAACGCTCCGGTCTCCGTTTCCGCCCCTGCGGTCCCGGGTAGGGCAAGTGACGATACCGTGTCCACGCAGGTTGGACAAAAGACGTTCTGCGTCCTTGGGTTGGCCGGAGCGTTGGCGTCGGGGAACGCGCTGTGTGGCTGGAGCATCCAAGGGCGCGGGGAATATCCAAGCCGTCCGAGGCTTTGGAGCGACGCCTCTCTCGACCTCTCGCCCGGAGCCTGTAGCCTGGACCCTTCCAAATGAGCGAACGGGCTGCCATCACCGACGACGTCCGGCGCGCTCTCGCAGCCGAAGAAGGAGGCCGGCGATGGCTTCGGAGGCTCGCTGCCCTCGGGGTGGTCGCGGCGCTGGTCGGCGGCGGCCTCGTGTTCCGCGCCAAGAACCGTCCTCCTCCTCCTGCACGTTACGTCACGACCACGCCCAGCACGGGTGACGTGGCGGAAAAGGTGCAGGCCACGGGCGCCGTCCAGCCCGTCTTGCAGGTGAACGTCGGCTCGCAGGTCAACGGGCGGGTCGCGAAGGTCAACGTCGACTTCAACTCCGTCGTGAAGAAGGGCGATCTCCTCTGCGAGATCGATCCCATCCAGTACGGCGCGCAGGTCACGCAAGCGGCGGCGCAGGTCGCATCGCAGCGCGCCAACCTCGAGAGCGCGAAGGCCAACGCCGCGGCCGCACAGGTCGCGTTCGACCGGACGCAGCGTCTCGTCCAGCAGAACCTCGCCGCCAGGGGCGAGCTCGACACCGCCCGCGGTCAGCTCGAGGTGGCGAACGCGCAGGTGACCTCCGCCGACGCGCAGATCACCGCCATCCAGGCGCAGCTCTCGCAACAGCAGACCAACGTCACGTGGACGAAGATCTATTCTCCCGTTGACGGCGTCGTCGTCTCGCGCACCATCGACCCGGGTGCCACGGTCGTCGCGAGCTTCCAGGCGCCGGTCCTCTTCGTGATCGCGCAGGACCTCCGCAAGATGCGCGTCATGGCCGACGTCGACGAGGCCGACGTCGGCAAGCTCAAACAGTCCATGGAAGCCGAGGCGGTCGTCGATGCCTTCCCGGGGGAGTCCTTCCGCGGCAAGGTCGAGCAGGTTCGTTACAGCCCCAACAACGTGCAGGGCGTCGTCACGTACTCCGCCGTCGTCGAGGTCGAGAACCCCGAAGAGAAGCTCCGCCCGGGCATGACGGCGACGGTCACCATCAAGACGCACGAGGTGAAGGGCGCGCTCCGCGTTCCCAACGCCGCCCTCCGCTACAAGCCGACGCCGCCGATGGGGCCGAACGGCAAGCCGATCCCGCAGCCGCCCGAGCCGCCGCTCACGAAGGGCACCGGGCGCGTCTACGTGGTCACGAACGAGAAGCTCGGCGACGAGAAGTCGGAGCCGCGCATCGTGCAGATCGGCGTGACCGATGGTCTCACGACCGAGGTCACCGGCGGCCTCTCGGCGACCACCAAGATCGTGACCGACGAGATCGATGACGCCGACAAGAAGAAGAAGGGAAAGATGTTCTGAGCGCTCATGGAATCTGCGCTCATCACCTTGCGACGCGTCGAGAAGGACTACGAGTCCGGCGCGGGAACGGTGCGCGCGCTTCGTGAGGTCGACCTCGAGATCAGGCAGGGCGAGTTCGTAGCGATCGTCGGCACGAGCGGCTCGGGCAAGAGCACGCTCATGAACATCCTCGGGTGCCTCGATCGCCCGACGCGCGGGGTCTACGAGCTCGGCGGGTTCGACGTCGGCGCGCGCGGCAGCGATGCTCGCGCCATCCTGCGCAATCGCCTGATTGGCTTCATTTTCCAGGGGTTCAACCTCCTGCCGCGGACGACCGCGCTCGAGAACGTCGAGCTTCCTCTCGTCTATCGCGGCGTCAGCGCGCGGGAGCGGCGCAAGTGGGCGAACGAGGCGCTCGATGCCGTGGGGCTCGGCGATCGTGTGCATCATACACCGAATCAGCTCTCCGGCGGCCAGCAGCAGCGCGTCGCCATCGCGCGCGCGCTCGTCACGCGACCGCCCATGCTCCTCGCCGACGAGCCCACCGGCAACCTCGATACGCGCACCAGCCTCGAGGTCCTCGCGCTCCTCCAGCGCCTGAACCAGGATCGCGGCATCACCATCGTGCTCGTCACGCACGAGCACGACATCGCGGCGTGTGCGTCGCGCGTGGTGACGTTTCGTGACGGCCGCATCGTCACCGACGTCGTGCAGGACAAGCCGCTCGACGCAGCTGCGGCGCTCGCCGATCTCGGCGGTTCCGAACAGGCTGGTGCGGCGGAGGACGAGGAGGCCGCTGACCCCGCGCTCGCGGCGCGCCGTCGCCTCGGCGGCCCTGTGCCGGCTCTTCTCTACGTCGCCATGGCGGGGGCGGCGATCGCGGGCAGCTTGCTCGGGATGCTCTACGCCAAGGTCATCCTCGATGCGCCTTCGACGGTGGCGCCGGTCGCGTTCGCCTTCGTGCTGGAGGCCATGGCCGCCGCCTGGTACGGCGGCAAACGGTTCGGTCGTCCGCTCACGAACGATCAGCGCGCCCGCATCGCCATCACCTACACGCTCATCGTTGCGGTCCTTCTCGCGCCGGCCTTCGCGCTCGGGTGGATGCCCGGTAGCAAGGTGCTCCTCGATCGCCTCGACGGGCTTTCGTCGGGCGGTGTGCTCGCTGCGCTCGGCCTGTCGCTGCTCGGGCTCGCGACGGTCGCCCTCGCGCGTTACCTCGTGCTGTCGGCCGTGTCCCCGCTCGTATCGCCGCTCAAGAAGGCGAAAGCAGGAGCCGGCGTAGGGGGAAGCGCGTGAGCGGCTTCGCGCTCGTCTTCGGGGCGATCCGCCTCGCGCTCTCGGCGATCATCCGCAACAAGCTGCGCGCGGCGCTCACCGTGCTCGGCATCCTCATCGGCGTCACTGCGGTCGTCATCGTGACGGCGCTCGCTGGCGGCGCGTCCGAGAGCGTCGGCAGTCAGATCGACAACTTCGGCTCGAACTTGCTGTTCGTGAATCCCGAAAACGTCCAGTCGTCCGGCGCGCGCGGACAGGTGACGGGCCGCCTCACCGAGAACGACGCAAAGGCCGTCGCGCGCGATGCCGTGAGCGTCGAGCGCGTCGCGCCGTTCCTCTCGACGATGGGCCAGGTCGTCTACGGCGACAAGAACGCCGCCACGATGATGGCGGGCACCACCATCGCGTATTTCCCGATCCGTCGCTTTCGAGTCGCGAAGGGCGAGATCTGGACGGAGTCCGACGAGCTCCTCAAGACGAAGGTCTGCGTGGTCGGAACCACGGTCGCCGACAAGCTGTTCGGCACCGACGATCCGATCGGGCGAACCATCCGCATCGGGCGCTCTCCTTATCGCATCATCGGCCTCCTCGAGCCGAAAGGGACCTCGCCGTTCGGTGAGGACCAGGACGATCGGCTCCTCATGCCCATCGGCAGCTTCCGCGCTCGCGTAATGCATACGTCGCCGGGGCGCGTGGACATGTTCATGGCGAGCTCCACGTCCGATCAGACGACGACACGCGCGCAAGAGCAGATCGCGTCCATCCTCCGGCAGCGCCACCGCATCGCCGACGGAAAAGCGCCCGACTTCGTCGTCAATACGCAGGCCGAGTTTCGCGAAGCGCAACAGACCATCGCCGGGGTCCTCTCCGCACTTCTGTTATCGGTCGCCGCGGTGAGCCTCGTCGTCGGCGGCATCGGCGTCATGAACATCATGCTGGTGAGCGTCGCCGAGCGCACGCGCGAGATCGGCATCCGCCTCTCCATCGGCGCGCGCGAGCGAGACATCCTCATCCAGTTCCTGATCGAGGCGATCGTGTTGAGCATGGCCGGAGGTGTGCTTGGTATCCTGGTCGGATCGGGCGCCACCATCGGGCTCGGTCGCGCGCTCGGCTGGAACGCGGTGCCGAGCCTCGAGTCGATCGTGGTCGCCGTCGCGACGAGCGCGATCATCGGCGTCGTGTTCGGTTTCCTCCCCGCGCGCCGCGCCGCAAAGCTCGATCCGATCGACGCGCTGAGGCAGGAATGAGCCGCGCAGCGCGAAAGAGGAACGCTTCGTCATGCTAGGGGCGTTCCTCACAGGCGCGCGTCTCGCGATCCGCTCCATCGTGCGAAGCACGTTGCGCGCGTCGCTGACCATCCTCGGCATCCTCATCGGCGTCGCCGCCGTCGTCACCGTGACCGCGCTCGGAGCTGGCGCTCGCGATCAGGTCTCCGACCAGATCCAGAACATGGGCTCAAACATGATCATGATCGCGCCGCAGAGCGCGGCGGCGTCAGGGGCGCGTGGCGCGGTCGGCGCCGGTGCCCGTCTCACCGAGGACGACGGTAAGTCCATCGTGCGCGACGCCGTGAGCGTCTCCGCCGTCGCGCCCGCGCTGCGGTTGCGCGCGCAGTTCGTGGCCGGGGAGCGCAACTGGTCGGCGCAGGTCATCGGGTCGAATCGGTCGTTCTTCCAAGTACGGAGCTGGGCGGTCGCGAAGGGCGCCCAGTGGGACGAGCACGACGAAGCGACGAAGGCGAAGGTCTGTGTCCTTGGCTCGACCGTCGCCACGAAGCTCTTCGGGGACCAGGACCCGGTCGGGCGCACGATCCGCAGCGGCCGCTACACGTTTCGCGTGCTTGGCGTGCTCGAGTCGAAGGGGGAGGCACCCTTCGGCGGCGATCAGGACAACATGGTCTTGATGCCGATCGGCACGATGCGTGGACGTCTCACGAAGACGTCGCCGGGCTTCGCGGGCGTGCTCCTGGTGTCCGCGACGAGCGCGGAGACGACCGACCGCGCAGTACGCCAGATCGAGGGGATCCTGCGGCAGCGCCACCGTATCGCCGACGATCGCGAGCCGGATTTCTGGATCCGCACCCAGCAGGAGTTCCAGGCGATGCAGGGCGCGATCTACTCGCTGCTCACGGTGCTGCTCGTCTGCATCGCAGCTGTGAGCCTGATCGTCGGCGGGATCGGTGTCATGAACATCATGCTCGTGAGCGTCACCGAGCGCACGCGCGAGATCGGGATCCGCATGGCGATCGGCGCGCGCGCGAACGACATCATGCTGCAGTTCCTGGTGGAGGCCGTGGTGCTGGCGCTCATCGGAGGCATCGCAGGCGCGGCCACGGGCATCGCTGCGATCGCGGTGCTCGGTGGAAGCCTTGGCTGGCCGATGAAGCTCGATCCGCTCGCGCTCGGCATCGCCGTCGCGACGAGCGCCGCGACGGGTATCGCGTTCGGGTTCTTTCCGGCGCGCCGCGCGGCAGCCCTCGACCCGATCGTGGCGCTACGTCACGAGTAGCGCGGGGCGTCAGTCGCTCCAGACCTGCGCTGCGTAAGCGCCCTTGCCTGCGCCGATGCCGACCATGAGCGTGACCTCGTCGGCGGTCGTGAAGCAGATCGCACCGTCCTCGGGGAGCGCGGCGCCGGCAGACTCGGCGACCATGTCGCCGGCCGAATCGCGCATGACCACGACCGCGTCGTGGACGTTCTCGTCTGCCGCGAACACCACCCGGTAGCACTTGTTCGCCTCGACCCGGACCTTGTGCTCCTGATGAGCGTCACGATCCGCCTGCTGCGCGCGGATCATGGCGCCGACCGGCTTCATCTTCGCGGCGGACGCGCACGACTCGCCGAGCCGCTTCACGAGCTCGCCCGGATCCTTGGCGATCGGTCTGGCGCCGCCGCCGCAAGCAAAGAGGGCGCCGTCGGACTTCTTCTTCGCCTTCTTCGAGCCCGTGACTCCGGGAGGCGGCATCGCGGCCAGCGGCGGAAGACCGCTGGGAGGAGGGGTCTGCGCGAAGGAACCGCCGCCTGCGCTGGCGGACCCGCTCGCGCTGCCGGCCGCGTTGGGGCCGGCCGCCGGCTTGCCGCTGCCGCTGCCGCTGCCGCCACACGCCGCCGCGACCGCGATCAGGGACGTAAATGCCACGAACACGAGCGCTCTCTCGTCGTTGTCACGTCCGCTTCGCATCGTTCG